>JALNYO010000023.1 GCA_023229765.1 Syntrophales bacterium
GCGGGAACAAAACGAAGAAAACCGAAGAAGAATATTTATAAATTTATTCCCAGGGAAGAAGACTCAGTTACGTCACACACCATGTTCGTCCCGCCAGCTTTAATACAATTCCAGGTCGCCACTGGCAAACTGCGACGCTCATGGATTTTGGGGCAGCCGGATTTCCGTAATTTTTGATTGGCCCAAACTAAAAGACGCAATCATACAGCTTGCGACTGCCTTCGGCCTCGATTTCAACCTGGTGGGGTTAGACCTCGACGCACTTAACGAGGCACGAAACAGCGTAGCGCATTCAGGTAAACTGGCCGCACATCCTATCGGGGCTGATAAACACTCATCGGACCTTCTCAAAAAAGGCCAGTACTGCTTGCAGCTACTCATCTTGCAGATGTTGAGATATCAGGGAACGGTGATTCATTCCCAGAATAGAATGCGATCGCTTGTAGATATCGAAAAAGCTTTGACTACGGTCAGAACCTGAGCATGGCTTTCGCTATTCTGCTGAATCATAGGTAAACAAATAGATGGCCAATATTTTCGGAGTTCAATTATGGCATGCTGCGAAAAATGTTTTGATGAAGAACACATAATACAATTTATCAAGGAATTCGAAACAAAAGACGATTGCGATTATTGCTCTGGCAAGGATGTTTATATTGCCGATCTATCGGATGTTGGTGGATTTATAAGAGAGTGTATCAGTAAGGCGTATGAGGACGTGAATAAATCTGGTCTCTACTGGGATCCTGAAGAAAAGGAAAATACAGCAGGACAATCTATTGAGGAAATCCTTATTGATGAATACACCATTTTTTCGGAAGAGAGACTCGATGCCAGTGAACAAAGGAAGCTATTGGGTGACTTACTCTCTGAGAGTGGACCCAGTTGGAGCGACCTAAAAGATGGGGATGGTGATCCCCTGGATGGCGGATCGGCTATTTTAGTGCTACGAGACGAATTTTATGGACCGGATAGCAATAAATACGAGTATTCCTGGAACGCTTTTAAACACTCCGTAAAACATCACGCCCGCTTCTTTGATCTTGGGGAGGATCAGTATAAAAGGGACCAGATTCTTGAACCGGTACTTCTGCTGCTTGATGAGCAAAGCATTCCCTTGGTTACTGGAACGACACTCTGGCGGGCACGGGCAGAAGGACAGAAACTTCCCCACACAGCCAAAGAGATACAGAATGAATTGGGTCCTCCGCCCTTGGACAAAGCTATGCACAGCCGTATGAGCCCATCTGGGATATCATACATGTATTTAAGCGATACGCCTGAGACGTGCCTCGCGGAGATAAAGCCAGATGTGGGAACGAGAACTTGGCTGGGTCAGTTTTTAACCAAGAAAGATTTAAATATTCTTGATCTAGCTGACGTTCGAGCTCAATATCCAGACAGCATCTTTAGTCCCGATTATGACCATGACAAAAATTGGGCAACAAACTTTCTGAAGAGTTTTGCCCAAGAGATATCGCGTCCGTTCAAGGAAGAGTCTAATGCGCTGGGCTATGTACCGACACAGGTATTTACAGAACTCATTAGAAGTAACGGATATGATGGTATAAAGTATAAGAGCAGTCAACGGCCCACTGGAACAAACTACACGCTATTTTGCGGACCAGTGGAGTCATATACCCCCTACGATTTACCCACCGTTACCGGCATAATCTGCTTTACTGATTGGATGCGCTTAACTTTACTCAGGACAGTCAGCATACAAGAAATAGATTACAAAGCCAAAAGTGGCCCTTTTGACAGGGAACAGAACTTTACGGAAGCTGACATGTTAGCGGAGACTGATATCCGCTCGGGTGCTTCATGAAGGGAAAGCGGCGGCTTATGCCCTTGTCACTTAAACTAAGCGTCATGCAAGTAATTATAATCATATTAACAACGGGGATTCTTATGGGTGCAAGTATATAGCCATCATTCCACCACAAATGAATAACCTTGGACTCTGGGTATTTAATTTCCCCCTGAAAATTAAGGTCCCTTTGATTGGATCAAATTGAAATAAAATTATTTTCTTTTCATCAATAGATACGTATGATAAAAACCAATCCGTTTTTAGGACGTTGGGAAAATACGGAAAAAATGACGCATAGGTTGAAATAGCCGCAATGGATGTGAACTACATAAATCCTTTTTTGCAGGGAACTCTGGATGTTCTTAAAACGATGGCTTTTATAACCGCCGTTCCGGGAAAGCCATTTGTTAAAAAAAACACAGCCGCCGCCGGTGATGTTTCGGGGATCATTGGAATAACCGGAGATGCAACCGGTTCTTTGGCACTCAGCTTCACCGAGCCATGTATTTGTGAAGTGGTCAACAGCATGCTGGGTGAAAATCATTCCGTAATCAATCCTGCGATCATCGATGCCGTGGGCGAACTAACCAACATGATTTCAGGAGCAGCCAGAAACTTAATGGAAAAAGAAGGGATAAAGGCCTTCGCAGCGATTCCGACCGTGGTCCATGGAAAGAATCATACAATCAATTCCATTTACAATGTCCCCAGCATCATCATTCCCTTTTCCACCCCCGCTGGATTGTTTTTCGTCGATGTATGCATCAAAACAACAACACAGGATGAAAGAAAAACTGCAACATATCGGGTAATAAACACAAAAACCAAGATCGATGCACCCTCCGGCGAAATTGCCGAAGAGATAAAAAAGCAAGAAGAAGAATCGGAAGTTACAGATAGAGGCGCTAAGTTGAGAGAAAAACTGAAAGAGTCTCTTTCAATGAAGAATGATATTGAAAAACAACTTTCCAACGACACCTTTATGGATCTCTCGAAAAGAAGAACATTTAAAAAAAGGGCTGCCGATCTCGAGGTCGTAATCCACCGTTTGAAACTCGATATTTCAACATGGGAGATGCTCTCCAAGATGGCTCCCGCCGAAATTGACAACCAGAAAATCACCAATAATTACCAAAATTATCCCACGAATAAGCCAAAGTAACGCGTGACGTAACTATTCAGGCGGTCCCATTAACTCACGGCTGAGAAAAAATAGACTATCCGGTGCGGGAAGGTCGTAATATACGCCGTATTCTCCTCCCCAGGCAGGGTTCATCCCCCGCAGAAAAAGGTAGAAAACCCCTCCGAAATGGCGGCGATAGTCGTAGTCGGGCTGCCGCAGCTTCAGATATGCGTGCAGCGCCAGCAGATAGATGTAGTATTGCAGCATGTATTTATGCTCGGCCATGGCCGCGGGAAGTTTGTCGCGCCTGTAATCAAGTCGGCTTTTGCCGAGAAAATTGGATTTCCAGTCCACCAGAAACCAACGCCCCTTCCAGTTAAAAACCATATCCATAAACCCCTTCATGAATCCGCGCAGAGGTTCAAACTGGATGCGCCTCAGTGAGTAAATAAAATCATCAGGCCGGGGGTTTTCTGCAAAAACTCCGCTTTCGCTGAAGATATCCCTCAGCCTGTCCTGGGAAAGATTCTTCAGCGGAAAGTAGAATTCGAGTTCGTTCAGACGCTGTTTAGTCCCAATTTCGGATAAGCTGATAATCTCCTGTTTTTCAGCCTGTTTGTTTCTGTCACTGCCCGTCCCTGCGATAAGTTCTCCAGGCGCCTCCCCGTCCGGGATGTCCGGAAAGCGACGGTTAATGTTCATAATAATCAAGGGGTGGTGGATAACCCGGTCGATCATTTCCAGAACAGTACCCTGCAACCCGGGATTAAAACCATTTTCGCGCAGTTTTACGACAACCGCATCCGGGAGGACGGGCTCAGGACGTTTGGTGAAATCGCATTGTTCAAGTATTTCGTGGAGAAGAACACCGGAGCGGCTGCCGGGGGGAAAATTAAGGATCGGATCATCTTCGTCTATCTTCTCTTCCCGTTCCGGAAACGATACCTGGGGATTGTCCATAGCGTCGCGATCGGGATACTCGCCGGCCTGTCCCCCTCCTCCGGCAAGATAGGAAAAACTGGCCACCCGCCAGGAACGGTCGATCACCCCGTCAAACTCCCGGCATACAGGCGCTGCGGCGGCAGACGAACGCGGCAAAGCGGTTATTCCCTCGCAATCCGGCAGCGGCAAGAGTTCTATCGCCCCTTGCGACGCGGCGACTATCTCCTGCATACGGGCGCGAACAGAATCACCGGAGAGACCATGATAATTTTTTGCCGCAGCCGTTACAATATCCTCCTCTTCCCCATCTTCTTCGCCATGTAAAAGATAAGCGGGCGCGGATGTTCCCGCTTTGTTGATCCATCCCCAGACAAAGGTGCAACTATTTACAGCCCTCGTCAGGGCTACGTAGAAGAGGCGTATTTCTTCGGCAAGCAGCTCTTTCCTGGTCTGCCGCAGATGGGCGGGATATTCGTCAGAGCCCAGATCGCAGACCTGCCCGCTTGCTCGCTCATGATAGAAAAGCGGCGCTTCCGGTTCTCTGAATCCCCCCCAGAGAAAGGGACAAAAAACAATCGGGTATTGCAGCCCCTTACTCTTGTGAATCGTCACGATCTCCACCGCGGCGCTGTCGGTCTCCAGACGAAGCTGATGTTCCTCCCCTGCCGGATTGTCCATCTTCCGGGCAAACCATTGGAGAAGAAGATCCAAGGTCATATTTTTCTCTTCCGCCTCTTTTTGCAGCGCCTCGGCCAGGTGCAGGAGGTTTGTCAAACGACGTTCTCCCCCGGCAAACGAAAGCAGCCGCTCCCTTACGCCCTCCCGATCGATAAAAAATCGGAACATCCTCAATAATCCGGCGTTCTCCGATAATTCGTGATAACGTTGGAATTTCTGATGCCAATCTTCCCATAGGACTTCATCCGCCTTAAGGGCGTTCAGCGCCTGGAGATCACACCCAATCATATCGGCTGCCAGCGCTGCCAGCATAAGATCATCCCGATCCGGAAAACGGACGGCTAACAGAAACCGCTCCATTTCCGCCGCCTCATGCGACGAAAAAATGCTTTCTGCACTATGCAGAACGGCCGGTATTTTCAGCTCGGCAAGGGCATCCCGGCAGAGGATCGCCTCCTGGTTTGTACGAACAAGGATCGCAATATCCTCTGCCTGCACCCTCCGCTTGCCGATGGTCGCCTTTCCCGCTCTGCCGGAAACAATGAGTCTTGCAATTTCAGCGGCGAGAGCCCTGGCGATCCGGGGTCGGGCAACGCCCCGGGACAGAGGTTTTCCATCTCCAGCATCTATTAACCAACACATCATAGGTGGTTCATAGATGCCATTAATAATTAATTTATTTATAAAACAATCACTTCCGGAAGAGGCATCCCGATACTCGATCTCCGGAAAAACGAACGGCGCCGTTCGCATGGAAAAGAGCGTGTTTACGGCCTTGATCAGAGTGGGTTCGGAGCGCCAGTTGGCTGTGAGGGTATAAACAGAATCCACCTCTCGGCCCGCTGCCAGATAGGCAAAAATATCCGCGCCGCGAAAGCTGTAAATAGCCTGTTTGGGATCGCCAATCAGAAAAAGGATGTTCCCGGCATCGCGAAAGACCTCTGAAAAGATTGCGTATTGAACCGGGTCGGTATCCTGAAACTCGTCAATCAGCGCGGCTCTGTACTGTTTGCGGAGAGCCGCCGTCAAATGTTTCCCCCCATTTCGGAAAAGGGCATGCCGGAGGCGGAGGAGTAAATCGTCAAAATACTGAACATTGTGGTCCTGTTTTTTCAGCGGCAGCTCTTTTGTCAGCGTCAGCAGCAATTCCCTCTTTACATAAAGCAGACGTTTCTCCAGAATTTCCTGCAATTTTCCGGAAAGAAACAATATTTGCTGGCACAGCTCAAAAAATGGATGTTCCGGAGGGGTTGTCCCCTTGCGTACCGCCGAAGCGATAAAGGCGGCGGAAAATTTCTTGAAAAAGTCGCAGGGAAAAAGCGACGGCGCCCCCGGAGAAAGAAAAATATCCATTTCCGAGATCAGCGCTGCAACCCTTTCGCCATAAATATTTTTTTTCAACGCCGGATTCATAAGAAGTTTTGCCGACTCTCCGCGAAAGGAAGGCCACTGATCGCGCAGCTCGGACAGCCTCTGTTTCAAATCGGCGACTATAGATTCCTGCCTTTCCTGAACGGGCGGCTCCGTTTCCGGAAGTATTAGCAAATCTTCGGAAATGTGACTGTTTCGAGAAAATTTAAGCAGGCTGCTCGGATCGATTTTACGATTCAGCGCATAGGCTGCAAATTCCTGAGAGGTTTCGTAGAAATTCCTCCTCCAGAAATCCTCTACTACCTCTTCCCTGAGCTTGAGGTCATCGGTTATCAGCTCCGTATCAAAAAGCTCGCCGCTCGCGAAGGCATTTTCCTGCAACACCCTTCGGCAAAAGCTGTGGATCGTGTAAATTGCCGCCTCGTCGAAATCGGCAAGCGCCCTGGTCAACCGTTCAACCGCCCTTGCTCGTTCTTCGGCTTTTGCCAATTTTTGGGAAAGCCCGGCAAGAAAACCGTCCGCTCCCGTGTCGTTTTTCAATATTCTGAGCGCTGCGCTTATGACCTTGCGGATTCTATCGGTAAGTTCGTTAGTCGCGGCAACGGTGTATGTGACAACAAGGATTTCTTTTACCGATAAGCCCGCCTCTATCAAAAGGCGTAGGTAAATTACTGTTATGGCATGTGTCTTTCCTGTTCCAGCTCCGGCTTCAATAAGGTTCGCACCCCGTAAGGGGGCGTTGAGGGGGTCAAACTCCCCCCTAAAAAAAAACTTATTGTCTTTCATCTTTCCAGCCTCTTTTTGCAGGCAAGAAGCGGCTGGAAAACCATGAGCGCCGTTTCCTGAAACGCACCGTCCCTGAAAGGCGGTTCATCGCCGAAGCATCGCTGGCAATAGGGGTCGTTAATCTCCCCATAGGCATATTCTTTGTCCGCCCAGGTTGTCATCGCCCGCCTCAGGGCCTCCTCTTCACTTTTTCCTCCGTACATGGCCTCGGCATAGCTAAGAGACGTCTCCGGGAAAAAAGGCAGCGGCCGACGCAGGCCGGCGGAGTACAGACCGAGGAGTTCTTCCAGTAGAGCCGCCGCATTTTCAGGCCGTGCAAAAACCCATCCCCCCTCTCGCCCGAAAAACAGCGCTGGCAGTGAGAATCCCTCCTCTGCAACGGAGATAAGCAACAGCTCAATCCAGATTCCGAGTAAATCCCGGGCGCGAATTTTACCAAACCGGTACTTCAGAAGACCAGATTCGGTCAGATATTTTAACCTTCCGGTCACGCGCAGTCCGGCGATCGCCAGATCAACGTCAACAATCATTTTTTGAACATTAATTTTCGATTTCTTCCCCCAGTCGGGAATGGTTTTCAATAATTCTACTAATTCGCTTACCTCGCCGGCCAAGGATTCATATTCACAGAACCCGACGGTTCCGTGAGGAAGACTCCCCGCAGCCGTCAAGACGGGATAAAGTTCCTGTAGGTCTCCTCCTTGAACGGCATACGCCAGCATAGTTTCCGCCGTCTGGAATCCTGCAAGCCCGCCAATGCGGAACAGCTCTTTTTCGGGAAGGATTTCATACCCGTTTTCGAAGGTAAGGCCAATCCTCTTTTTCAGCAGATATCGTGACGGATTGCTGAAAAATGACTGCAAATTGGCAATGCCGACTTCCCGCCAACCCACCTCCGGTTCGGGGAGCGGGT
Source organism: Syntrophales bacterium (assembly GCA_023229765.1). Classification (NCBI taxonomy): domain Bacteria; kingdom Pseudomonadati; phylum Thermodesulfobacteriota; class Syntrophia; order Syntrophales; species Syntrophales bacterium. The sequence goes on from JALNYO010000023.1 coordinate 7,627, forward strand.
CGGTAAAAAACTCCTTCTTTAACCGGCACTCCTGAAATCGCAGATTAATGTCCATAATAAGCGCCCGGGCCGCTCTCAGATTTTCACGGGAATAGCTGAACAGTTTTGAGTTATTAGAGAAATATTCGGGATGAAATGCCTGCAAATGGTGCAATGTAAACAGTTGTTCCCGCAGTGTCCCCGCCTCAGCGCTGAATCCCTCCTCCAGACAGTCGAGCAGCTCCGATACCACCCCGGACGGGGGAATGACGCTGTTGTCTTCGCTGCTGAGCCCGGTATAACTTATGTAAAATGTTTTACGGGCGGACAGCAGCGCTTCCAAAAACAGGTAGCGATCCTCGTCCCTTTGCGAGGGGTCCCCCGGTCGCGGTTTTTTGGCCATCAGATCGAAATCAACGGCGGCAGAGCGCCGGGGAAAATCGCCATTGTTCATCCCGAGCAGACAGACAATCCGAAAAGGAATACTCCGCATCGGGAGCATCGAGCAGAATGTAACCCCGCCCCGCAGATATCCGTAAGGATGAATCGTTTTCTGGAGATAATTCTGAAAAAGAGCTTTTGCCGTTAAAAATTCAACATTCCCAGTGAACATGGCCCTGTTTTCCATGGCCCCTGTCTCTTCGACTTGTTTGCGCAAAAGGTGAAGGTCTTCTTCGTCGTCCTGGCCGCCGGATGATTCAAAAAGTGAGTTGATCATTGACAAGAAACAAAGCGCCCACGCTTTAAGGGAACGGGGCGCCATAAGGGTCTTGCGAAGCGAGATTATTGTTTCAACAAAGGAAATTAATCGTCCCAGGATTTCCCCGTCGCTGCCTTCGATGTCTCCATACGGCACAATTCCGGCAAACATGCCCGCATCGCCAGGCAATGCATACCCTAACAGCAGACGCTCCAGCCCCATTTGCCAGGTGTTTTCACTGGTAGCAGGCAGACCGGACATTTTGCGATCGAGAGCGTCCGTCCCCCAACGGATTCCCGATTCCACTGCCCAGCGGCGCATCAGCTCCACCTCTTGCTCTCCCAATTCAAAGCGTCTTCTTACGGGAGGAAAATCGAGCAGTGCCATAACATCGGCAAGGACAAAGCGGCCCTTCAGAAGCTCCAGGACGGCAAGCAGCGCCCGAACAAAGGGGTTGCCCCTGGTCAGTCCCCGGTCAGCAATACTGAAGGGAATCTCCCTGCCTCCAAAAACCGCCTCAATAAACGACCCGTATGCTTCTATCCGGGGCGACATGACAACGACATCCGTCGGCAAAAGCCCCGGTTCTTGGGAAAATATTTCCAGGAGCTGATCGTAAAGCACCTCTACTTCCCGCAGGGGACTATGGCAGGAATGGATTTGGATTGATTTGTCGCACGAAGACAGCATAACTGCGGGGGCGTCGGCGCCGCGATCACGCAGATTCAGGATGTCCGACTGAACGATCTCTAAAAGCGCATTTTCCCCGGGATCAGAAAATTTATCTGTAATATCGAAGGAAAACTGGAGAAGCTGCGCATAAAAATCCCGACCGCAACGGCCAAAAGAGGAAAGCAGTTTGTTCCCCCGCTGCAGGTAGAGATCATCGCTGGTGGCTGTTTTCCAGGACGTATTTTCCCGCACCCGCTTTACCATCATCCCCATCTCCCGTTCCGAACGTATATCCGTCCAAAACTCCCGGCTGGGGTTCAAAAAAAATCCATTTATCTGAATTGCCCGGGAAAGAAGCTTAAAGATGTCCAGATAGAGGGGGGGCAGATTGGAGATGCCGAATATCGAGATCCTCTCAGGAAGAAGCGAACGCACCGTCTGCTGGTTTAGTTGACTGGCAATGGTGGAGCGCAGGCCGCCGATATGCTCAGCCCGGCAGGAGGCGCGGATTTTTCTCCACATATCTGCCTGCCACCGTTCTTCGCCTGTTGAGCTGTCGCCCTTTTCCCAGGCGGCTATGGTCTCCGGACGATAGACCAGATAACGATCATAAACCATGGCCAGCATTGCAGAGAACTGGTATGCCCGCAAACCGCCGGAATCATCGGCAAGGTAGTTCCGGATTTCGAGATAGAGGGGATCACTCAGACAGGGCGGCAGGGCCTCCATAATTCGCCATGTCAGGATATCGGGTTCGTACTCGTCGCCGATCGAGATCCCGGCGAGCTTAACCCCGCTTTCGTAAAGAAAAGCACGGGGAAAGGGAAATCGGACATTCGCAGAGACGCCGTTTCTCTCTGCCAAACGCATCGAAACCCAGTGTTGCATCCCCTTGTTATGTACAACGACAATCTCGCTTTGGAGGGGATTTAAAAGGGGAGTATGCATGACATCGGCAAGCACATCCGCGAGCGTTTCAAGCCTGTTTCCCCAATAAATGTTGAAACCGCCCATGAATATCTGCCCCCGATGCCACAGAAAACTTCAGCTTGTCCTTCCGGCTTAAAACTTTTCCTTGATCAGCATTGTAGTCGGATCGAGCAACGCCGATTCGCTAACGGCGCCGCTTCCCCGCAGAACCTTTATATGAACGTCGGCATGTTCATGCCGAAGCTCCATGATGATTTCAAACAATTCTGCAAACGGGGCAAAGGAGGAGGGCAAACTATCCGCGACCGGCTCTTCATGACGGTGGGTCTGAACGGTGAACCATGCCTGCATCCCGCGTTTTTCCGCCAGTTTTTTTAGTTCTTTGATATCCGAAATTCTCGAATCTTCGAAGTTCAGACCGTCAATGATCATGATGGAGGGAGAAAATATCCCCTGCTCGGAGAGATCGTTCAGTCGTTCCTCCAATTTAGGAACGCTGAAACCCTCGACACGGAAGGTCATGATAAAGCGATTGGGCAGCAGAGACTCTAAAAAAGCGGCTTTATTGACCCTTTCGTCACCGGCGGCAAGGAGACGGAAAAGCTCATTATACCAAATATTTACCTTGTCAACTGGATCGTTGAGGCTGATATGGAGAACCTTTTTTTCATTGAGCAGCCCGCTTAAGGCCAGTTGCACCAGAAAGGCTGTTTTGCCTACCCCGGCGCGGGCCAGAACCGCACCGAAACCACCTTTGGGAAGGATTTCTTCTGACTCAAAACCGAGTTGACGCATGGTGTTGCGAAGGATCATTTCCTGTTTAATCATGGCGTGACTCCTGTCTTTGAATTCAAAAATACGTTATCATTATTGTTTATATCCACACCCCTGACTTCATGCCTCGCTTTTTTTCTTCTGGGCAAATTCCTCGGCGAGTTTTTCCGCGACTGACTGCGGAACCTGCCGGTAGATGGAAAATTCCATCGTAAACTGCGCCTTTCCCTGAGTCGAAGAGCGCAACACCGTGGAGAATCCAAACATTTCGGAAAGGGGCACCTGAGATTCGACCACCGTCATTACCCCCTCGTCCTGGGCGCCTACGATCATCCCGCGCCGCTGATTGAGCAGGCCCATGACAGAACCCTGAAACTCCGTCGGCGTTTCGACGACAACCTTCATGATCGGCTCCTGAATTACCGCTTTTGCCCTTGCATACCCCTCGCGGAAGGCGCCGCGGGCGGCAGCCTGAAAGGCCATTTCCGACGAGTCAACCGCATGGTAAGCCCCATCGTTGATGACGACCCTGACGCCGGTCACCGGAAACTCCATCTTCGGCCCCTTGGCCATCGAAAGCTGAAAGCCCTTTTCGCAAGCGGGAATAAAATTGGTCGGGATCAAACCGCCCTTGATCTGATTGTCGAAGATGAAATCCTCGTCGCCCTCGGTTATCGGCTCCATATAGCCGGCAACCCGCCCGTACTGGCCGGAGCCGCCGGTCTGCTTCTTGTGCGTATAATTGAATTCGCCCCGCTGGGTTATCGTCTCGCGATACGCGACGCGCGGCTTGCTTGTTTCGACTTCCGCATCGTACTCCCTTTTCATCCGCTCAACGTATATTTCCAGATGCAGCTCGCCCATCCCCTCAATGATCGTTTCCAGCGTTTCCTCGTCCACATGGGCGTGAAACGTCGGGTCTTCCTTGGTAAAGCGGTTGAGCGCCTTGGACATGTTTATCTGCGCCTTGTTGTCCTTCGGAACAATGGCCAGCGAAATAACCGGTTTGGGAACAAACATCGAGGTCATCGTCAGGTTGAGTCCAGGAGCAACAAACGTATCTCCGGAGGAACACTCGATTCCAAAAAGCGCCCCGATAACCCCGGCAGAGACTGACTCCATGTCTTCCATCTGATCGGCATGCATCCGCACAACGCGCCCCACCTTGGTCTTTTTACCGGTGCGCGTGTTGACAATGGTCGCGCCCTTTTCCAGGATGCCCTGATAAACGCGGATATAGGTAAGCTGCCCGTAATGTCCCTCTTCCAGTTTGAACGCCAGGGCAACAATCGGCTTTGTCGGATCAGAGTCAAGAACAACCGGCGCCTCATCGTGATTCAGATCAAGGGCGGTGTTCACTACCTCGTCCGGAGAGGGCAGATAGTTGATAACTGCGTCTAAAAGCGGCTGAACGGCCTTATTTTTGTAGGCAGAGCCGATGAAAACCGGGGTCATTTTTCTTGTCAGGGCGCCTCTGCGGACGGCCTTGGCAATCATTTCCTCAGTAACCTCGGTTTCCCCGAGAATCGCCTCGGTAAGTTCGTCAGAAAAAAGCGAAGCGGCATCAATCAGTTCTTCGCGCTTGCTGCGAGCGGCCGCCAGAAGTTCGGAAGGAACCTCTTCAACACGGATAATCTCTCCGTTGGCGCCGTCAAAATAAAGCGCCTTCATGGACAGCAAATCGACAACTCCCTGGAAATTGGCTTCCAAACCTATCGGTATCTGCATTGCCACTGCGTTGTGACCCAGTTTGGAGCGAAGCTGCGAAACAACCCGCTCCGGATTGGCGCCGCTGCGGTCGCATTTGTTGATAAAGGCAATACAAGGAACATTGTACCTCTTCATCTGCATGTCAACGGTAATGGACTGGGACTGAACGCCGCCGACAGAACAGAGCACAAGCACCGCGCCGTCCAGTACGCGCAGCGAGCGCTCCACTTCAATGGTAAAATCCACATGCCCGGGGGTGTCGATGATATTTATCTCATAATCCTTCCATTGGCAGAAGGTAGCTGCTGAGGCGATGGTAATGCCCCGTTCCTTCTCCAGCTCCATCGAATCCATGGTGGCGCCGACACCGTCCTTGCCTTTGACGTCGTGAATGGCATGGATCCTTTTGGTGTAAAACAGAATCCGTTCCGTCAGTGTCGTTTTTCCCGAATCAATGTGCGCGCTAATCCCGATGTTTCTAATTTTCTCTATCATGGTGCTCATACCACTTCCTTTATAAAAAATCGGTTGGAAAACCGTTTGCTGCTTAATAAAATTTCTTTATTTACAATATAATTAGAGGGTTTACAGAAATCACGTTTTGTCATGGAGAATTTCCCGCAGGGCCTCGCACAGGAGTGTAACGTTTTCCCTGCGACTGGAGAATCCCATAAGGCCGACCCGCCATATCTTACCCTTAAGAGGCCCAAACCCGCCCGCTATATCAATATTATAGGCTTCGCGAAGCTTTGTCCGCACAGCCGCGTCGTCAACCCCTTCGGGAACAAGAATCGTAGTCAGGGAGGGAAGACGGTTCTCTTTTTTGACCAGACACTGAACCCCGATACTGTCCATTTTTTCAAAGAGATATTCCGCAATCCTCCGGTGACGCGCCCAGCGATGCTCCAGCCCCTCTTCCAGCACCAGCCGCAGACCTTCGCGAAATCCGTAGTGGAGGGTGGTCGAGGGGGTATGATGATAAACCCTCTCCTTGCTCCAGTATTTTTCAATTTTAGTCAGATCGAGGTACCAGTTCGGCACCGGGGATTTCCTATCATGCAAAACGGCGGCAGCCCTGTCGCTTACGGTAAACGGGGAAAGGCCGGGAGGACAGCCGAGACACTTCTGGGAGGCGCTGAAGGCGATATCAATTCCCCAAGCATCAATGGAAAGGGGAACGCCACTCAAAGATGTTACGCAATCGACAAGGAAAAGCGCTCCGTGCCGATGGACTATCTCGCCGATTCCTTGAAGCGGCTGCAAGGCGCCGGTCGAGGTTTCCGCATGAATCAAGGCCAATATCTTGGCGTTGCCGTTTTCCTGAAGCGCGGTCTCAACCTCTTCCGGCGTGAATACCTCACCCCACGGTTTTTCGATCCGGATCACATTGGCTCCGTAAATCTTTGCCATCTCGCACATTCGATCGCTGAAATAGCCATTGCAGAGGATCATAACCGTATCGCCCGGCTCTACAAAATTGCAGTACGCGGTTTCCATGCCGGCGCTTCCCGTACCCGTCATCGGAAGGGTCAGGGTGTTTTCGGTCTGAAAAACCTTCCTGAGCAACTGCTGCTCCTCGTCCATCAATGCCAGCCAGGCCGGATCGAGATAGCCGACAAGCGGGGCGCTCATCGTCCGCAATACGCGGGGATGAACCGCACTGGGACCGGGGCCAAGAAGCAGACGATGCGGAACGTTCAAATCGCTGACTACAGATTCCATATCAATCCTCCCAAAAAGTTAGTTAAACAAAACGCCGCGGCAAATCCATTGTCGCGGCATAAACAACATATTACGAACGGCTGGGAATTACAATTTATGGGCCGAGATGTCAAGGAAAATTAGCTGATTTTACTCACGACTATTGACCGCAACCTTTATGAACATTAATCTTCGATTTCCCTGCGCGAGGTTTGAGAGAATGTTGAGTTCCAGTGTCGGCGAGGCAGGGAAATAATGGTGTCAAACCTACACTTTTTGAATATTTTTTATGCCGCGCCCCCCATTATGGTCAGCCAGCCAAATCGGATCATCGCAAAAGAAGTGAGCGACACGATCAGCCATAGCGTGATCGCCATGATGAGCGGTCGTACGCCCAGCGTCCGGAGATCTTTAACTGTCAGACCGGCGCCGATAAGAAAGAGTGTCGACACCATGAGCCGCTTTCCGCCAAACGCAAACAGGTCGAACAGCCATGCACCGTCCGGCAGCCACGCACGCGCAGTCGCCGCCGCCAGGAATCCGAAAAGGAACCACTGGATAGTCGTCTTGGAGGCGCTGCGATGCAGACGCGCGCTTGCAAACGAAAGTGGCAGAATCCAAAGTGCGCGCGTCAATTTAACGGTCGTGGCTATGGCTAGTGCTGTTGTACCATAGAGAGTTGCCGCGCCGACCACGCTGCTCGTGTCATGAATTGCCAGTGCCGCCCACAGACCGAAAGCTTGTTCTGTCATCCCCAGAGCGTGTCCGATGCCGGGGAAGATCAGCAGACCTGCCGCATTGAGGATAAACACAACCGCCAGAGCGATGGCAGTCTGCGCCGGCGTCGCGCCTATGGTCGGGGCAATAGCGGCAATGGCGCTACCGCCGCAGATGGCTGTGCCGCTCCCTATAAGCGTCGTCACTTTCGGATCGACCGCTAAAAGTCTGCCGAGAGCCCAGCCCACCAGCATGGTGAGGGAAATGCTGATAAACGTTATGCCGATGGAACTGTAACCAACGCGCAGCACCACATCCAAACGCAGGCCGAACCCAAGCAGGATAACGGCCCCCTGCAGGAGGTATTTACCCGCCTTACCGGTAAAGCCGCGCGCTCCGTTCCCCAAAGCAAGCGCACACGCTATCCCAAGCAAAAGCCCCATCGCGGGCGACGCGAAAAAAAATGGGGCCGCCAGCGCCCCAATCGCCCACAACGCGGGAAGCTGCCAGTCCTGCAAGAATCTTCTCATTGGTGTCAAACCTACACTTTTTATATTTTCTGTCCTCTTTTGACTTTAAATCTGCTTAACTAACTCTTCATTACCTGGTCTTTTTCTGGAGATTAAATGTGGAATTGTACTTATGGCAGACCGCCTCCACACTGCGCACCCGTTTCTTCCGAACCATCTCGCTGAGTACGCGGCTATTTTCAACCCAGGGTAAAATAGCTATCTTTTCGAAGCGGCGAGGATCTCTACGGCCCGGTCAGCACTACCCAGCACCTCGCGATTCTTGCGCATGTACATCTCGCGAAGCGCTTCGCGTGCCGGTCCGAGATATTTCCGCGGATCAAATTCCGAAGGCTTCAGTGCAAAAATTTCGCGGATTTTCGCTGTCATGACCAGCCTGCCGTCAGAGTCGATATTGATCTTGCAGACCGACGAGCGGGCCGCCTGGCGAAGCTGATCCTCGGGGATACCGATGGAGTCCTTTATTTTGCCGCCATATTTATTGATCGTCTCAACGGCATCCTGTGGCACTGATGAGGAACCGTGCAGGACGATCGGAAATCCGGGAATGCGCCTTTCTATCTCATGGAGTATGTCGAGACGGATTTTGGGATTCTGTCCCGGCTTGAATTTGTAGGCGCCGTGTGAGGTGCCGATCGCGATCGCCAGCGAATCAACTCCTGTGCGGGAAAGGAAATCCTGGACATCCTCCGGACGAGTATAGGTGTGGGTCTCGGAGGAGACATCGTCCTCGACACCGGCCAGGATCCCGATCTCGCCTTCAACGGTGATATCGTGCTGATGGGCATATTCGACAACCTTGCGGGTCAGCTCCGCATTTTCCGCATGCGGCAGGTGGGAGCCGTCAATCATGACCGACGAAAAGCCGGATTCGATGCAGGAGATGCATGTTGCCAGCGAATCGCCATGATCCAGATGGAGCGCAATCGGAATCTCGCCAAGGTTTCGGTCTTTTGCCTCTCGTTTCATCATCTCGACAGCCCCCTGGGCCATGTAGCTCAAAAGCGTCCGGTCGGCGTAATCCCTGGCTCCTTTGGAAACCTGAATAATGACAGGAGACTGAGTTTCAAGGCAGGCCATCACAATCGCCTGCAATTGCTCCATATTGTTGAAATTATAGGCGGGAACGGCAAACTCGTCTTTTACTGCCACGGCAAACATCTCTTTTGTGTTCACAAAGCCCAGGGTTTTGTAATCGATCATGACATTCCTCCTTCGTAAAAAAGATTAGAAAAAAGACGACGTCCCTCAACGCCCGTGAAAAACACGAACTCCGGCTGTATGCCTTATCACAGCCAGCCAATGACGACAACAGTTACTTCAGGCCTCGTCGCCGCTAAGATGATTATTTAGCCCATACTCCTTTAATTTGTTCTGCAGTGTGCGGCGGTTGATGCCGAGACTTTTTGCCGCCCGCGTGCGGTTGCCGCCCATATCTGCCAGCGTCTTGATGATCAGGGCCTTTTCCATCTCGGAGATGGAGAATCCGGAGGAGATATCGAGAAACTCCTTCCCTTCTGCCGGAGAAAGCATTTGAATAACGAGGGGGAAATCGGCAGGGATAATCGCCGCTTCCCGCGCCATGATTACGGCCCGTTCGATGCAGTTCTCCAGTTCCCGGATGTTTCCCGGCCAATCGTAACGCACGAGTAAATCCATTGCCTTACCCGCAATGCCCTTGAGAGCCTTTCCACTTTTAGAACAATAGAGAGACAAAAAATGTTCCGCCAGCGGAGGGATGTCCTCTTTCCGTTCGCGAAGCGGGGGCAGCATAATTGGGACAACATTCAGTCGATAATAGAGGTCTTCCCGGAAACGGCCGCTCTTGACCTCCGCTTCCAGCTCCCGGTTCGTGGCGGCGATTACGCGGATATCCACCTTGACGGTGCGGTTGCTACCCAGCGGCTGAAATTCCTTTTCCTGCAATACGCGCAGGAGTTTGGTCTGCACGGCTGTGCTCATCTCCCCGATCTCATCGAGAAAAATCGTGCCGTCATCGGCTAGTTGAAACCGGCCCTCGCGCCGCGCCATAGCACCGGTAAAGGCGCCCTTCTCATGTCCAAATAGTTCACTCTCCAGCAGTGTTTCAGGAAGGGCGGCACAGGAAACCTTGATAAACGCCTGCCCGGCCCGGAGGCTGTTGTGATGAATGGCGTTGGCCACGACTTCCTTGCCAGTTCCACTCTCACCCATTATCAGCACAGTTGCATCGGAGGGTGCCACGAGCGACAGCGTATCGACGAGACCTCTCATTTTCGCGCTCCGGGCAATGATCCGGGAAAAATCGAAACGATCCCCCAGGCGCTCCTTGAGCATGATGTTCTCCTCACGCAGGTGATAGTGCTCCAACGCCTTTCCAATCAGAATCTTCAGTTCATCGATGTCGAGAGGCTTCATCAGATAGTCGAAGGCCCCTGCTTTCAGCGCTTCCACGGCTGTTTTTACCGAAGCGTAGGCGGTCATGATCAGTACTGGCACATGGGGAGAAATCTTGCGAATCTCGGCAAGCGCCTCAATGCCGTCCATGGCCGTCATCCGGATGTCAAGCAGGATCACGTCGAAGGCCTCTTTTGCCACTGCCGCCACTGCCTCCGTGCCATCGGAGGCCTCTGTCACTGCATACCCATCCTCCCTAAGGACCGCGCGCAGCATCATCCGATGACTTGCCTCGTCATCCACAATAAGAATCATGGGTTTATCTTTCATGCCTGCTCCCCTCCTCTTTCGGCAAAGCGAAGATTGATGTTCATAAACGGCAGAATTATCCGGAACCGCGTCCCCTCTCCCGGCCGGCTTTCCACGCTGATGTCTCCGCCGTGGCCCTCAATAATCTGATGCACGACCGCCAATCCCAACCCCGTTCCCTTCCTCTTACTGCTGAAGAAAGGCTCGAAAACCTTTTCCAGGTCTTCCTCGGGGATGCCGTCCCCCGTGTCGGTTATAACTATCGCAACTGCATCGGGTGATTCCGTTCTCTGCAGCGAAAGCATGATCTTGCCTCCGCCTTTCATTGATTCCATGCTGTTCAAAACGATATTGATGAATACCTGAGATATCTGGTCTCTGTCCACGTGCACATCAGGCAGGTTCTCTTGATATTCCTTGAATATCGATATTTTACGCTCGGCCAAATCGGAGGCCAGCAGTTTCAATACATGATCGGCAATATCCTCCAGACGCTGCGGTTCCCGGTGGGGGACCTTCGGCCCGGCAAAGTCCAGGAGTTCCGTGATGACCCGATTGAGGCGGTCCACCTCCTTCACCATGACTATGGCATAACCCTCTTCCTCCTCCTGACCCTTGAATCGCTTCGCAAAGTACTGGGCAAACCCCTTGATCGAACTCAAAGGATTGCGAATCTCGTGGGCCACGCCGGCGGCCAATCGTCCCAGAGAGGCAAGGCGCTCGCTCCGGCGGACCTTCTCCTGAAGGTCGCGCAGCTCCGAAAGGTCTTTTATGAGCAAAACCCGCCCCTGCTCCTGACCCGCATCATCCTTGAGCGGCGCTACGCTGACGCTGATCGGGATTTTGACGTCCCGTTCCCGGCGGCGAATCTCCATCTGCTTTTCCTTTACAACCCTGCCGCTCGCGCCAGGAGCAAGCGGCTCTTCCCAAACGCCATCAAGGAAATCGGCGATATTCCGGCCCTCCATGGTTGCCGGTTCTACTCCGAGAATCTCTCCTGCCTGTCTATTGAAAGTGACGATTTTCCCATCCCGGTCGATGGACAGCAAGCCGTCGGCCATGCTTTCCAGGACATTTTCGGTGTAACTCTGCATCCTGATCAGCTTGTTGTCAACGAGATAGTAATTCTGAACTATAAAAACGAAATAAAGCGCCCCCGTTCCCAGTATAACGAGAATCGCCGCCATCAGGAGGTTATGATGACGGTCCTGCAGGCGGGCCGTTTCGGCTGTTGCCAACCGTAAACTCAGGAAGATCATCTTATCATTGGCTGATTTTCGCACTGTTCCTTTTGCCTCGACCGTCTGCGCATCACGCAACTGCACAACGGGATAGGGCCGAAACAACTGAATAACTTCAAAGACCCGCTCCCCCGGTGCAAACTGTCGGTAGCGTGTTACCATTCCCTGCTGCCGCAAGAGTATCTTGAGTGAGGAAGTCTCCGATAAATTACCGCCGCTGGAAATCGCCGCTGATTTTACGGAGGGGCTCACTGCCACTGCGACGCCCTCATGGTTGAAGATCGCGATGGAGGCAATCTCCGGTTCGCGGGCAACCTCTTTCACGAGTTTCTGGAGACGGCCGGCGCCGGCAGAAGAAGGGTCATCAGCCCGCACCCCGGCCTCAATGGCCCGGATGATGACCTGCGCTTCCCGGATGAGTGACTCTTCCATTCGCCCCCGTTCCCGGCTCATGTTCCGGTACGTGGAAATTGAGATAACGAAGAAGAGGATAATCACGGCAACGACAATGGTCCATGCGGGCAAGTATAGAGATTTATAGCGTTTACCTTTTTTCATTGGGCTACCGGAATGGGTAATTAAGGGTGCATTAAGGGATTTCATGGCACGCAGATAGTGTCAGGTCTATATCCCAGCCCCCCCGTCAAATTCATAAGTCTGTGAAAAAACGTCGAGAATTTCCCGTTTTTTCTGTTCCACATACTTATCCAGATCCACCTTGATGCCCTCGAGCTGCTCAACCGCTTCCAGCCTTTCTTCCATAGAATCTATCTGTTTCCCAAGAAATTTGAAGGCGTCGGCGATGGGATCGGGCAATTTATTGTGCCCCAGTTCAGTGAGTTCCCGGGCGGAAAAACCCATCCCGATCCGCGCCGGCACACCCACCGCAATGGCATTCGCGGGCACGTCCTTAACCACGAGGGATGCGGCCCCGATCCTCGTACCATCTCCAATATGGATGGGCCCCAAAACAATCGTACCAGCCCCGACAAGCACATGATTGCCTATGGTGGGATGGCGTTTTTCCTTCTTCAGGCTTACCCCGCCCAGCACTACCCCCTGGTAGAGCAGGACGTCGTCGCCGATATCGGTAGTCTCCCCGATCACTACTCCAGCGCCGTGATCAATGAAAAATCGCCTGCCGATCCTGGCCCCAGGGTGAATCTCGATGCCCGTAAGGAAACGGCCGAGATGCGATATGAAACGGGCCAAAAAATAAAACCGGTGATTCCAGAGAAAATGGGCGGCCCGGTGCATCCAGATCGCGTGCAGACCAGGATAGAAAAAAATAACCTCAAAGATATTTCTTGCCGCAGGGTCTTTCTTGAAGACGTTTTGCACGTCCTCCCAAATACCCTCTTTTATATTCTTTAGCATGGCTTAGCCTTTTTATTTTCAGCACCGCTGTCAGGAGTGAATTCTTCCTCCCCTGTCAGCACAAAGATCGCATTGAGGGCCAAAAGATTGGGCCAGAATCTGATCAGCTTATCACTCCCGAGGTAATAGGCCTTCAGGATGCGGAGGTTCTTCTCCTCGCAAAAATTCCTGAAATCATCAATGCTCAGGCAGCGCACGTTGGGAGTATCGTACCACAGATGGGGCAATGACTTCGTCATCGGGGCGATTCCCCGGAAGAAAAGCATGAACCGGGCAATGATATAGGCAAAATTGGGAAAACCGATGATGACCTTCCGCCCCACGCGCAGGGCCTCCCGGATGATGAAATCTATGTTCGTCACCTCCTGCATGCTCTGATTCAGGATAACGTAGTCGAACGACTGATCGGGGTACTCGACAAGTCCGCTTGTGATATCGCTGTTAAAGACGCTTAATCCTTTACGCACACACTGGTAAATGGCGGCATCATCCAGTTCTATCCCCTGCACCTTGGCACCCTTGTCCCGGGCCAGAAAATAGAGAAGATCGCCATTCCCGCACCCCAAATCGAGAACCCGGGCGCCGGGCGTCACGGCCTCATAGATGATTTTGTAGTCCAAACGAAGGGAGTCAGATGTCATAAGTTTTCACTACCTCGTAGCCTTGATATGTTTTATCCAGAAAATGTTGGACGAGATTTTGCTGCTCATCCATTTCCACAAGAAAGGCGTCATGCCCATACGTGGAGCGCAGTTCGCAATAGGTCGCATCCACGCGCCTTATCTTAAGCTCTCGCACAATCTCCTGCGACTGAACGGATGGATAAAGCCAGTCAGAGCGATACGAAATGATCAGGAAGCGGGGGTCCGCCTTTCGCCCTTCGGGAACAAGCCTCCCCCCGGAAAGATCGAAATAATCGATCGCTTTCGTAATGTAGAGATAGGAATTGGCGTCGAACCGTTTTACAAAACTGTCGCCTTTGTAATGCAAATAACCCTCTACCTCAAAATCCGCCCCGAACTTGAAATTGTAACTGGCGTTTTTCAGCCGGCGGGAAAACTTCGCCTCCATGGACTGAACGCTCATAAACGTAATATGACCGATCATCCGAGCCAAAGCCAACCCTTTTTCCGGCTGTCCGTATGCGTAGTAATTGCCATCACGCCAGGCCGGATCGGCCATTACCGACTGCCGCACCACCTCATTGAAGGCGATCTGCTGGGGTGAATGCTTGAGGGCGGTAGCAATGGGGATGGCCGAGCGAATCCGTTCGGGATACGAGGCCACCCACTGCAGCACCTGCATGCCGCCCATGGAGCCCCCCGCCACACACATAAGTTTTTCAATGCCCAGGTGATCAAGCAGATGACGCTGCGCCTCCACCATGTCGGCAATGGTAATGCTGGGGAAATCCAGGGCGTAAGGCGCGCCAGTCGCGGGATTTACAGACGATGGCCCGGTGCTTCCCTTGCATCCGCCGATTACGTTCGAGCAGATGATAAAATGTTTGTTCGTATCGAAGGCCTTACCCGGGCCAATCATGCCTTCCCACCAACCCGGGTCCTTTTCACCCTCAAGATAACCCGCCGCATGCGCATCCGCGGATAGCGCATGACAGACAAGAATGGCATTCGTTTTGTCGCCGTTCAGATCTCCGTAGGTCTCGTAGGCGATCGTTACGGGTCCGAGCTTTCCCCCTAATTCAAGGGACATCTCATTCGGCGGCTCGGCAAAGGTAAAATATTTTGTTTGTACCGGACCTACACTTTGTTTCTTTTTCATCTGAGCCACACCAATCTTTCGGTTAAATACCAGCGCAAAAATATTGTCTTTCTTTAAACCATCATTTGGAGAAAAGCCAAGTGGAGAGGTATCTTTCCCCCGTATCCGGAAGGAGCGCTACAATAGTTTTGTCAGCCGCTTCCGCGCGTTTGGCAACTTCCAGGGCGGCCCACAGGGCCGCTCCACTCGATATCCCGACCAGAATACCCTCCTCTTTTGCCAAACGCCTCGCTGCCTCGCCGCCGTCCTCATGGGAAACCAGCATGATCTCATCTATAACGCTGCGGTCCAGTACCCCCGGCACAAACCCGGCGCCGATACCCTGAATCTTGTGCGCCCCGGGCTTCCCCCCGGAAAGAACCGGCGAACCGGCCGGTTCAAGACCAATTATTTTAACAGCAGGCCTTTTTTCTTTTAAAAATTTACCCACTCCGGAGATGGTTCCGCCGGTGCCGATGCCGGAAATAAAATAGTCGATATTGCCCTCCGTGTCGGCCCAGATTTCCTCCGCCGTCGTTACCCTGTGCATCTCAGGATTGGCCGGGTTGTTGAACTGCTGGGGGATAAAGCTGTTTTTCATGGTTAGCGCCAGTTCATCGGCCTTTTCTATGGCCCCCTTCATTCCCTTCGCGCCCTCGGTGAGCACCAGCTCCGCGCCCAGGATGTGGAGAAGCTGTCGCCTCTCCACACTCATGGTGTCCGGCATGGTCAGGATAAGTCTGTATCCCCTGGCGGCACAGACGAAGGCCAGAGCGATCCCGGTATTGCCGCTCGTGGGTTCGATGATAACTGTCTCACTGTTAATTCTCTCCTGCTTCTCTGCGGCATCGATCATCGCCACGCCGATGCGGTCTTTGACGCTGGAAAGCGGATTAAATGATTCAAGCTTCACCAGCACCGTCGCCTTCATTCCCGCGGCAAGCTTGTTTATTTTGACGAGCGGCGTCCGTCCTATAGTCTTGGTAATATCTGAAAAAATCATCTTCTTGTTCCTCCTTGATCCGTTAAACGGCGGCTTTTTGCAGCGCCTGTGCGATATCGTCCTTGATGTCGTCAATGTGTTCGAGACCAATGGACAGACGGATAAAATCAGGCGTCACCCCGGTGGCTATCTGTTCTTCCGCCGTCAATTGCTGATGCGTGGTAGTCGCCGGATGGATGGCAAGCGACTTGGCATCCCCTATGTTTGCCAAATGCGATATCAAATGGAGCGCCTCGATAAATTTCTTGCCGACCGGCGCTCCTCCCTTGATTCCAAAGCCGATAATGGCGCCGCAGCCATGGGGAAGATACTTCTTCGCCCGTGTTTTTTCCGCACTCGAGTCCAGTCCGGGATAATTAACCCAGGCTGTCTGGGGATGCGTCTCCAGATAAGAGGCCACCGCCAACGCGTTTTCCGAATGGCGCGGCATCCTTAAATGCAGCGTCTCCAAACCTTGCAGGAAGAGAAACGCATTGAAGGGCGACATGGCCGGCCCCAGGTCCCGAAGCAGCCCTACCCGGGCCTTGACAATAAACGCGAGGTTTCCCAGCGGCGCCAGAGCCTTGACAAATTCAAGGCCATGATAGCTGGGATCGGGGTCGGTAATCGTCGGAAAGTCGCCCTGCGTCCAGTCGAACTTTCCCGAATCAACAATCAGACCGCCCAGTGATGTGCCATGCCCGCCAATGAATTTTGTGGCGGAATAGACGATGACATCAACGCCGAAATTAAAGGGCTGCAGCAGGTAGGGCGAAACGGTGTTGTCCAATATGAAAGGAATGCGGTTCTTGTGCGCCACGGCCGCCAAGCCTTCCAGCTCGGCAATGTCGAGCTTGGGGTTCCCAACGGATTCGGCATATATTGCCTTGGTCTTCGGGGTAATAGCCTTCTGAAAGGCATCCAGGTCGTTGGATTTAACGAATTTCACAGTAATGCCCATCCGCGCAAAGGTGTAATGGAAGAGATTGTACGTCCCGCCGTAGAGGTTATCGGCAGAGACGATCTCGTCGCCCGCACGCGCGATATTGAGCAGGGCAAGCGCGATCGCGGACTGTCCGCTGGCTACGGCCAGCGCCCCTACGCCTCCTTCCATTAAGGCGATCCGTTTTTCCAGTACATCGTTTGTGGGATTCATGAGCCGCGTATAGATATTCCCGAATTCCTTCAGGGCGAAAAGACTCGCCGCATGCTCGGTACTCTTGAACTGGTAAGACGTCGTTTGATAAATCGGCACAGCCCGGGAGCCGGTTGTCGGATCCGCTTCCTGTCCGCCATGCAGCGCCAGGGTTTCAACCTTCAATTTATTTTTTTCTTCAGCCACAGCATTCTCCTTCACAATAGCTTAAATATATAAGTGTTTTTAATTACGGATAAAATTATCAGCTCACCCGTTCTGCGCAACTATATAAATTGAGCCCGCCTCCCTTTGCCAAGGTTGCCATACCGAGTCCCACATCCCGGGCAATCTTGACCGCCTGATCGGTGGGAGCGCCGGAAGAAACCACCAGGGGGATTCGACAGCGCAGCATCTTGGAGGTGATCTCCGAAGAGATTCGCCCGCTCGTCAACAGCCACTTATCCTCAAAATTCAACCCCTGCGCAAGCGCCTCGCCTATAACCTTATCAACAGCATTGTGTCTCCCCAGATCATCGCGAAAAATAAGCATCTCACCCTCTCGGGAGGCCACGGCAGCGCTGTGCACGCCCCGCGTGGATTTATGTTCCTCCGAGAAATTCAGGAACATTTTCATAAGCTCAAAAACCCTTTTCCCCTCAATCACAAAATCGGAATCAAGCCTGTCCCGCTGCAGCACATCGAGGGGGTTGTGAAAGATAATGCCCTTCCCGCAGCCGGAGGTATAGACCCTTTTAAAAACGAACTCACCCGGCAATGTTTCCGGATCAATGCCGATGCTTGCCTTCCAGAGCTCTTTGTCAATGATCAGCGACTCGACCGCGGCGGCATCAGTTATTACGCCGGAGTTATAGAGAAAACCGATCACGAGATTTTCAAGATCCGTTGGCGAACACAGGAGCGTGGCCATTTCCTTGCCGTTCACCTCGAGCGTGAGCGGCGCCTCCTGCGTCACCCCGACTGCCCGTATCTCTCTTTCCTTCGTGCCAATGAATATAACCTCAAATTTTTCCATATCCTTACCTGTGGTTCAGCATTCGTTCGATACTCCCGAGCGCCCTTTCCCGCACCTCATAGGGTACAGTAACCTCGTGCGTCATCCCCTCCAGAGACCACAGCACCTTCTCCAGCGTGGTGCGTTTCATGTTCGGACAAACGGCAAGTTCCGAGGCGGGATAAAATTTCTTGCCGGGATTCTCCAGGCGCAGCCGGCGCAGAATGCCGACTTCTGTGCCGACAATGAATTCCTCCGCCGCCGCTTCGCGGGCATGCGCGCACATGCCGCCAGTGGAAAGCACCTGATCGGCCAAAGCAATCACGGAAGCAGAGCATTCCGGATGCACCATCACCACCGCCTCGGGATGGAGCTCTATCTGCTTCTCAAGAGCCTCCGGCAAAATGCGGGCATGCGTCGGGCAAAAACCCTTCCATGTGATAAACGCGCGCCCCAGTTGCGCAGAAACGTAATTGGCCAGATGCTTGTCGGGGACGAAGATGATCTCCTCGTCATCCCGGAAAGCTTCTCGCACCAGCGAGACGGCATTGGAGGAAGTGCAGGCCAGATCGCACTCGGCTTTTACCTCCGCAGTGGTATTCACATAACATAAAACCCTGGCTCCCGGATGCAGGGCCTTGAGAGCGCGGAGTTGTTCGGCGGTAATCATGTTCGCCATGGGACAGCCTGCCTTGGGATCGGGAATAAGCACCGTCTTTTGAGGTGAAAGGATCTTCGCCGTTTCCGCCATGAAGTAAACGCCGCAGAAGACGATCACGTCGGCATCCGTCTTTGAGGCCTGGATGCTTAAGCCGAGGGAATCACCCACATAATCGGCAATATCCTGCACCTCGTCTATCTGGTAGTTGTGCGCCAGGATTACCGCGTTTCGTTCCACCTTGAGTTTCTTTATCTTTTCAATTAATTCCATATAATACCTCCTCGATTACTCCTCCCGCCAGCACGCGGTCATCCTGATAACAGACCACGGCTTGACCAGGGGTTATTGACTCCTGTGCTTCTTCAAAGATCACTTTCAATTTGTCCTCATGCAAGAAAAGCGCACAGCGCGCCGCCTTTTTACGGTATCTGATCTTCGCCTCGGCCACAGGCGGCAGATGGCTGTCCCCGACCAGGATATTCAAATCACCGGCAATCAGGCCTTTTGCATACAGGTCATTTTTTTCTCCCACGACGACCCTGTTCGACTCCACATCCAGAGACACCACATACAACGGAGAGGAACTGCTGATCCCCAGCCCGCTTCTCTGTCCTATCGTATAAAAAGGGACGCCCCTGTGTTCTCCCAATTTTTTCCCTGCCAAATCCACAATTGCGCCCGGCTTGCTCATAAGTCCCTTTCCCTCAAAGAAGAAATGGTAATTCTTCTGCTTTACAAAACAGATG
This sequence comes from Syntrophales bacterium, assembly GCA_023229765.1. Lineage (NCBI taxonomy): Bacteria > Pseudomonadati > Thermodesulfobacteriota > Syntrophia > Syntrophales > Syntrophales bacterium. The sequence continues at coordinate 26,943 of JALNYO010000023.1, forward strand.
TCCTGGCTTTCGGCTTTTTCCGCTACTGGCAAATCGGCCTTGCGCGCCATCATGCGAACCTCGTCCTTGGTAAAGGGCGCCAGAGGGAACAGAATCGACGGCAGCGCCTCCGGAGCAATTGGGTAAAGAAAGTACGTTTGATCCTTCATTCTGTCCCGCGGCCTTTTCAAAAAATACGCTTCCCCTTCCCTGCCGATTTCCGCGTAATGCCCAGTAGCCAGAAAGTCGAATCCGGAAGAACGCGCCGTTGCCAGCAGCTTGCCGAATTTCAGATAACGGTTGCAATCGATGCAGGGATTCGGCGTCCTGCCCCGACTATATTCGGAGACAAACTTTCGGATGACCTTATCCTCCAGGTGCGCCGAATAATCCAGAACGTAATGAGGAATGCCAAGTCTGGCACATATCCCGCGGGCATCTTCAATGGCTGTGGACCCGCAGCACTTTGCCTTCTCGCTGTCGCCGCCGTCGGCTACGCCAAGGCACATGGTCATGCCCGTAACATCGTAACCGCCTTCCTTCAGCAATAAAGCCGCTACGGATGAATCCACTCCGCCGCTCATGGCTACGAGAACCTTCTTCATCATTTCCCCAGTTTTTCCTTTTTCCGGTAGCGCGGCGACAGGGAACGCAAATTCCTCACGATGCGGGGCAAAATCATGAGCACCGTGTCGATATCCTCCGCGGTTGTTGCCTTCCCCAGCGAAAACCTGAGAGAACCGTGAGGAAGCGATGGCAGAGGGCCGAGCGCCACAAGAACATGAGAAGCCGCAGAGCTCGCTGAAGAACAGGAGGAGCCACTGGAACAGGCGATCCCTTCGATATCGAGGTTCATGACCATCGCCTCCCCCTCAATGTAATTAATCGTGATATTTACATTATTGGGGAGCCGTTGCGTCGCATGGCCGTTCAGCTTTGTTTCGTCGATGTTATCGAGCACCCCCCTGATCAATTTGTCGCGCAGAGCGCCAATGACTATTGCCTCCTCCTGCAAGAGCTTCCCGGACAGTTCCGAAGCCTTGCCCATGCCCACGATACCCGGCACATTGTGCGTGGAGGAACGGCGTCCTTTTTCCTGCCCGCCCCCGCGGAGGAAAGGCTCAACTCTCGTTCCCTTCCTGATATAGATGATTCCCACCCCCTTTGGCCCGTACAGTTTGTGACCAGATGCGCTCAATAAATCCACGTTCAGTTCATTTACGTCAATGGGGATATGACCAAAGGTTTGCACCGCATCGGTGTGAAAATAGATATCATTTGCCCGGGCGATTTTTCCAATTTCGGCGAGGGGCTGTATCGTGCCCACCTCATTATTGGCGTGCATAATTGAAATCAGGATTGTTTTATTCGTGACGGCGTTTTTTACGGCATCTGGATCTACAGCGCCATACCTGTCCACCGGAAGGTAGGTAACCCGGCATCCTTGCTGTTCCAGGTCATGGCAAGTCTCCAGCACCGCATGATGCTCGATCACCGTGGTAATGATATGGTTGCCCTTCTCCTTCCGCGCCGCCACCGCGCCCTTCAGGGCAAAATTGTCGCTTTCCGTGCCGCCGCTGGTGAAGACTATCTCTCCAGCCTGAGCGCCGATCAGGGAAGCAACGGAAGCGCGCGCCGTCTCCACCGCTCTTTTCGCCTCCTGCCCAAAAGAATGCAGACTGGAGGGATTGCCGAAATGTTCCGTGAAATACGGAAGCATCGCCTTGACAACCGCGGGGTCTGCCGGCGTAGTCGCCGCATAATCTAGATATATCGATTTCATTGTGTTCTCACCTTTGGTTTCATTGCCTTATTTAATGCCGCCGCTATCATATGCGCGGAGAAAGTGAATCTTCAATTTTATCCATCTTCAGCCTTAGCAACTGCTCCAGATTAATGGAAGCAAGCACCTCCGATATCTTTTCTCCAAGCAACACCCAGACATCGCGGCTGGCGCAGATGGGCGAGCGGGCGCAGGCGGATTTATCCTTGACGCAATCCACAAGCGACGTACCTCCTTCCAGAACGTCAACAATTTCTTTAAGGGTGATCTGCGCAGGAGCCTTTGTCAGGGTATAACCGCCACGTGCCCCCCGACTCGAATTTAACAAACCAGTGTCCCGGAGCAATATCGCAATCTGACTTAAATATTTTTCCGACATGCCTTCTCCGCGGGCAATATCCTTCAAATAATAATATCCCTTGCCATAGTTGCGGGCAAGAACGAGCATCAACCTAACGCCGTAGCGAGACCTTGTGGAAATTCTCATAACCCTCCCTTAAAATCTATATGCTACCATTTTGGTGGCAATTAACTCAGAAGAAGCAGTCTTGTCAAGGAAAAATAATTATAAGGAAATATTTCTTGACAAGCGACAACACTCCCTATATATATCGCGGCGTTAAATGCAATGTCCTGCAACCATACGTTAAAAGAGGGTTATTTTTATTACTAGGCGAAAGAAACTTCTTGCAGCTTTTTTATGGTTGTAGTGCAAACATTCTAAGTTGTGAAAAAGCCTGTGTAAGATAAACAAGGAGGAAAAATGTCTGAAAAACGGAAAGAAATACTCGGGTATTTCTTCAATATAGTCAGCCTGATTGGTATGATTCTGGCCGTGGTGGCTACCAGCCTGATCATTGTTATGCTGTCCATGGAAATAATTACCGGCGTGGAAAGCCCCTATTTGGGCGTACTCGTTTACTTTATCTTCCCCGCAATGCTGATTATAGGGTTGCTTCTTGTACCCATTGGCGCTTTCCGCCTAAGGCAACAGCATCGACAGGCGAAACCTGACACGATCACTCCCTACCCCGATATTGATTTGAACGACCGCCACAAGCGCCGGTTATTCGTCATTTTCATTTTCGGCACCGTGCTCTTTGTTCTCATCATTTCCATAGCCGCTCTCAAGGGCTATCATTTCACCGAGTCTGCCGAGTTTTGTGGAAAACTCTGCCACGCGGTAATGACGCCGGAATACAGCGCCTGGAGCACATCTCCCCATGCCCGGGTTCGTTGCGTGGATTGCCACATCGGACCGGGCGCAAAGTGGTATGTCAAGGCCAAAATTTCCGGATTGAAACAAATATATGCAGTACTGGCGCATACCTATTCTTCTCCTATAGAAACACCCGTCGCAAACCTCCGACCCGCGCGCGACATCTGCGAGCGCTGCCATTGGCCGGAAAAATTTTACTCAGGACGGCAAAGGATATTCTATCACTATGCTGCCGATGAAAAAAATACGCCTAGAGAAATCAATATGCTGATCAATATCGGCGGCACTCCCAAGACCCCGACCGCGGCGGGAATACACTGGCATATCAGCAGTGAAGTTTATTATTTTGCCAGGGACAATAAACGTCTTGACATCCCCTATGTCGCCGTCAAGGAGAAGAACGGCAGTCTAACCGAATACAGACAGGAGGATTCGCCTCTAACCAAGGAGGAGGAGCTCGCCAAAGGACAGAACCGTCTAATGGATTGCATTGATTGCCATAACCGTCCAACGCATATCTATCGTTCCCCCGGTCAGGAGATGGATGAAAACTTTGTCTCCAGCCATATCGACCCCTCACTGCCTTTCATTAAAAAAGTGTCGGTAGAGCTGCTAACAAAGCCTTACAAGACTAAAGATGAGGGAATGACAGCCATCGCCACCGGCATCGAAGAATACTACGCCAAGAATCACCCTAAACTGGCAGGTGAGAAAGCCGCTGCGATCAGACAAGCTGTTGAGCGCGTCCAGGATATTTATAACAGGAATTTCTTCCCGAATATGAAAGTGTCCTGGAATACATACCCCGATCATATCGGTCATTTCTACACGCCCGGTTGTTTCCGCTGTCACGATGGAAAGCACAAATCCGCCGAAGGCAAGGTAATTTCAAAAGATTGCGCCATCTGTCATACCGTTTTAGGGCAGAAACAGGAAAACATCCGACCGGGAACGAAGGTAAAAGAATTTATCCACCCGACGGATATCGGGGACAGTATGACAACAATGAATTGCAGCGACTGCCATTCTGCCGGCGGTGAAGACGTGCCCGGTGGCGGAGGCAAGGGCAAATAGCCCGGCGACAAAGGCTTTGTTCCTGATAAAATAACGAATAAAGTTTTACCGAAGCCGGCGGCGCTCATTATCTTTACCGGCATTGCATTACAAACAAAAAAAAGCGGGGATCCCCCGCTTTTTTACACTGGACCAATAACTCAAAAAACATAAAAAATACGACTCAAGGCGGAGAAGATGAACGACAGACTATCCTCTCTTGAATCCACCGTAGAACAGGTCGCCAAGCGGTTGGATGAACTGGTGCTGAAGGTGGATGCGCTTTCAAAAATGGTCGATCTTTACGGATCGCTACCGGTTAATACCGATGCGACGTCCCCGGATGACTCGCTCCCCGACGCATCGGAGGCGATGCTTTCATGGGTGGGCCGTTCCTCGCTTTTGCAGCGTCTTTCCACAATGTGTTTTCTTTTGGTCATCGCTCTGATTCTGCGCACCGTTACCGATAGCAGGGTGATAGACCTGCCCTTCGGTTCCCTCATCGGCATGAGTTACGCCGCCATTCTTATGTTTATGGGCTGGCGGAGATATAAGAGGGAAAACCAGCTGGCGCCCGTCTTCACCGTGTGCGGAACTTTATTGATGTTTACAATCATTGTTGAGGCGCATGCCCATTTTGGCATTCTTTCTTCTGTATCATCTTACATCATGCTGATTCTGACCGGTCTCGGCGCCGCGACAATCAGTTATGTCTATCGGGTTCCGGCTCCAATCGCCATAGGAAACCTCGGCATGTGCGTCTCGGCCGCGGCGATCGATTATCCCTCTCCTTATTTCCCCTACCTGGTGATTGTCCTTCTGACGGCCAATCTGTTGGGTTACTTTACGGCCCGAGCCCACCGGTATGTCTGGCTTCGCTGGATATTGCTGCTGGTTACACTTTTCATGATCACCCTCTGGGGAATCAAGCTGGGAATGGCGCTGCGGGGCGACGAAGGCATAACAAGGACACTGGCGCAGACCTGGTTCCTGCCGCTTTTGACCATTTTCTCGTCAACATACGTGATAACGTCATTAATGGGGATCATCAGAACCCTCCCGGACAAACTAAACAGATTTGAACTCGTGCTGCCCACCATCAATGTTGTCTGGGCATTCGCGCTGGCCCAGTACGTCGTGTCCGCCACGGGTGGCGGCATACTGATTCTCGGCGCCCTCGGGGCAGCCGTCGGATTCGGGCATCTGGCCGTAGCGCCCTGGCTGGCGAACTGGGATCAAAAAGGGGCGCACGGGAGCAATGCATTCGTTTTTGCCGGGTCGTTGTTGCTGGCGCTTGCCTTACCCGTAATTGCAGACAACACATTACTGTATCTGCCCGTATTGGCGGCGGTTGCGTTCTGGACATCGGTCATGTCGGCAAAATGGGGAAGCGGCAGCGCTCGCTTGACATCGTACCTTTTGCAGATTTACGCGAGTATAACAATCGCGACAGCGCTGCTCAGTGGGGGAAAGCCCAACTCATTTTTGATAAACGTAGTTTCCACAGCCGGAATCGCCTGTTTGGGGCTTTTGCAATACCGATGGTTGCGTAACACAACGCCGCCTGAGGAATCGGCCTTTTTTTCGAAGATCGACAAAGGCGATTTCAGCGCTGTAACGGTTTTGCTGGCCGCCCTGCTGAGCGCCTTTGTCTTGTTGCGGGTTATCCTTCAAAAAGTAACAGTCACGTTTTTTGTTCCTGCTGATGTGAGCAATATCATCCAGGGAAGCCAGTCGGTCATCATCAATATATCAGCCATTGTCCTGATGTCAATCGCGCTGGCAAATCGCAGCAGGGAATTGCGCAATGTGGCCATCCTGCTAACGACAGTCGGCGCCATCAATGTTTTTCTGTATGACCTTGTCCTTGGGTACGGCATACCGCTGGTTCTCAGCGTCCTCTCCTTCGGTCTTGCTACGGCGGTAGAATCGGTAATCTTGAAACGCTGGCAGCGTCTGCCAACGCCCGGCCGATCATAACAATAATACCCCAGCAGAAAAACGTTCTCCCAACTTTTCTGCCGATTTATTATGTCTATACAACCTGAGCAGTTACGAATTATTTGCTGCGGTGTAGCTATCAGTGCATATATCACCCCCCGCATTGAGCGCACAAAGACGATCCGTCCCAATGTGGGGGGGTCCAATATTTTAATTGCCCGTCAATTCTTCCTTCTTCCACGGAGGCAGCAGCTTAAGAAGGATCGAAAGAATCACAAACGGAATGATCAGCAAAACCAGTGCAACGAGAAACCCTTCAATGCCCATCATTTCCATTTTATAGGTAGTCAACCCCCGGAAACTCTTAGAGAACAGTTGTCCGCCGATCACCACATTCCAACGGGTGCTGAAGATCCCCAGCTGAATCAGCAATCCGCAAACAAAATAAAGCAGTTTCCGCACCTCTTCTTGTAGCTTCAATATCTTGATTACCGCCAGGACAAAAAGAGGGAGCAGCATGCCGAGCAGAATCTGGAGCACCACCAGGCTCATGAAAAGCTTAGTCGATACCAGTTGGGAGAGGATCTTGATCGACTCCTCGCTTTCATAAAGCCGGTGGATGAAATCGAGCACCTCGATCGAAAAGTCAACAATGACTGCATAGAACAGAAAGGAAGCCACCTTGTCGAGACATTTCATGTCAATCTTCCCGCCCAGAAGCGGCTTGACAATCATATAGAGCAGCATCACCATCGCAATTCCCGAGACAATGGCCGAGAAGAGAAAAACAACCGGCATCATCACGCTGCTCCACCAGGGATTTGCCTTGATCGATCCGAAGATAAAGCCTACATATCCGTGGAGCAGAAAGGCTGATGGGATGCCGATGATTGTAATGACCTTTACCGTCTTCTTGTCAAAGGCGACAGCTTTTTCACTGATGTCGGTCGAAAATAGGGAGAGGAGCTTCAGCAGCCACTTTCTCAAACCAGTCGTCTCGGAAGACCAGACGATCATATCCCGACGGTATTCAAAATAGATTTCCAGCAGAAGCACGAGCATCAAATACCAGAGGTAAACGAAACCGAACATCGCCATCGCCGAGGTTAGATTAGGGGTCATGAACATCTCATAGGAGCGCTCCGGCCGGCCGAGGTGGAGCTGTAAAGGCAGCGGCGCGATCAGCATAAACGCAAGCGCCGTCAGCATTGCCAAGCGGTAGGTTGGCTGGAGCTCCTTCACGTTAAAGACCTTGACAAGTGAGGCCAGAATGAAAGCCCCGGCCACCAGCCCCGTAATATAGGGATAGACGACAATCAGGATCGACCACTGAATGTCGATTTCGTTCGGGTAGATAAAACCCATCACCTGCCTGGAAAGTTCCGTGAAACGCTGGACCGCTTCCATATCAGTTAACCTCGCCATCAAGATTTGCATAATAAACTTTGGGATCTGTATTTAAGGACGGTTTAAGGACGTGTATCTTGTTCATCCGGCTAAACCTTCCCAAGGGACTGGCGATGCTTTTCAGGTCGCCGAAAACCCTGGCCTGCTTCGGGCAGACCTCGACGCATACCGGGAGCAACCCCTTCACCAGACGATGATAGCAGAATGTGCACTTGTCGGCGACACGGGTTTCCGGATGCAGGTAACGGGCCCCGTACGGGCAGGCCTGGATGCAGTATCGACAGCCGATACAGCGTTTGCTGTCCACGAGGATCACACCGTCGTCGGTTTTAAATGTAGCCCCTACCGGGCAAACCTGAACGCAGGGCGGATGATCGCACTGATTGCAGAGCTTGGGCACAAAAAAACTGCGCAGCACCTCCTTTTCTGGAAAAACATCCGGCATTTCAACGCTTTCCATATTGATGGTATTGACGTAAACGGTATTGTCCGTCTTGATCACATACCTTTCCACCCAAGTGCGAAAGTAGAAAGGAGCGGCAGGCACATCATTTTCAGTTTTACAAGCCTGCATGCAGCGACCGCAACCAATACATTTGTCAATATCGATCCCCATCCCGTAGTAGTGTTTCGTGGTATCGTAGTCCTTGTTCAGGATGGTTGCCCAAGCGTCTGCGGTAAGCCCGCCCATAATTCCGCCAGCCGAAATAACCCAGCAAAGATTTTTCAAGAAGTCTCGCCGCTCCATCAGATTCCTCCTAACGTATGTGGATAGTGGCACTGCCAGCAAACATATTTTTCACCATGCGCGTTCATATCAACAGTCGGAACGCCCTTCCGGGGTGAAGCCTTGTCATGGCACTGTCCGCAAAATTCGCGCTTGTCGGGCTTTGTCGGAAGCACCGTCCGGGGAGAGGTTTTGTGCTTATCCGGCGTAGAGTGGCAAACGGTGCATTCAATCAGCGCGTGATACGAAGCGGCCTTTGCCCGTTCGATCTGCGCATGACAGGCGTTACAGGAGTGAGGAGTCGTAGGCGGCTTTGGGTTATGCGGGTTATGGCAACTGATGCAAGGCTTCCTCGGGTTGTGAGTATCCGGATTGATCTGCGGAAAACCTGTCGGCCGTGAGGCGTTGTACTGATGGCAATAGACGCAGTAGTCGCGCTTTTTCGGCGATGTGGGTTTTACCTCCGTGGGATTATCGACATGTTTTTGGGATGCGCCGTGGCAGGATTCACAGGATAAATCCCGATGGTAGCCGATCTTTTTGATTTCCGGCTCCTTATCATGACATTGCGCGCAGACCTCAGCGCCTGCATACTTGATCCCTTTGGCCGCTTCGCGCTGGGTCGAAGAGAGTTTCTGGACAGCAGGATCCTTAATTTCCGGGGGGATTATAAATTGCCGGATCACCAGCAAAACCACTGCCAAAACTAAAAAGACAACTATAACCCTTACCGCCTGTTCCGGCAGTTTTTTAAAAAAATCCACCATGCCAGCCCTCCGCATCCATTATTGCACAAATTTATTCAACTATTTTCTGAAGTTTTCCTTATGGATTGATCCCGTTCGTATTGAGTTCTGCCAGCTTCATGGGCATATTTAGAGTGTGAGAAATCACCCCGCTGAATAGGGATGGCGATCCTCATGAACAGCGTAAAGATAAAAAGTCCGAAGGCCCATATCCCGAGTGAAATGGCTATTTCATTGATATTCGGCAGGTACTCGTAAATCTCGCCGAGCGGATCGGGAATAAAGCCGGGAACGATCAGGCCGAGCCCCTTTTCAATCCATACCCCAACGATAATCAGCAGTGAACCAATATTGAGGGTGATCAGATTCTTCCGGGTTGCGGGAATCAGAAAGATCAAAAAGGCGGTAATATTCATCACCATAGCCGACTGGATCCAGGGGACCAGCGAATCATGACCGTGCAGACCCTGAAAGAGATACTGCATCGGCGCCAGGTGAATGGTACCCGAATAATACTCCTTGAAAAGCTCGGCTCCCAGCAAAAACAGATTGATGAACATCGCGTAGGCCATCAACTCGGCGACCTTGAACAGCGCCTCGTTCTTGATTTTCAGCCCGGCCGTCTTTCGCAAAATCTGGAAGATGATCAGCGCCATCGCCGGCCCCGAGCAAAAGGCGCTGGCCAGAAACCGGGGCGCCAGAATGGAGGCGTTCCAGAAGGGTCGAGCGGCGAGTCCATTGTAGAGGAACGCGGTAACCGTATGGATGCCGACCGCCCACGGAATTGATAATAAGACAAGGGGAATGACGTACTTTCTGACCGGTTCCTTGCCGAAGTAGGTCTTGACCAGAATATAGATCGGAACGATGGTGTTCAACACCAGATATCCATTCAGAACGATCACATCCCAGGCCAGCAGGGAATCGGGAAAGGCGAGAATGCCGATGAAGGGAATGATATGCCAGAAGCGGTCGGGTCGGCCAAGGTCGGCCAGCACAAACATCAGGGCCATGATAATCGCCGAAGCTGCCAGGAGTTCCCCCAAAACGACGATTTCCTTGATGGGATCGAAGTGGTAGATATACGCCGGGATAACGAGCAGCACTGCTGCGGCGGCAACGCCCACCAGATAGGTGAAGTTGCCGATATAGAGACCCCAGGAGACCTGGTCCTTCATGTTAGTTACGATCAGCCCCGCGTCCAGTTGTTTTATGTAGAAGGCAATGGCTACACCGATGATGGCAAGCAGGAAGGCGCACCAGAGATAGTAAACCTTTGTCCCCACAAATACCATCCGAATCGTTTTTTTAAAAAATATCCAGGCTTCCATTCAATCCTCTAAAGGCTATGCGGAAAAGAAGTAATAAAACTTGGGTTCGGTGTTCAAATCTTCCTTTAATCTAAATACTCTTTTATTTTCAATAATGTACCTTATCTCACTATCAGGATCGAGCAGATTCCCGAATTTTCGGGCGCCTGTGGGACAGGCCTCAACACAGGCGGGGTAACGCCCATTGCGGACCCGCTGAATGCAAAATGTACATTTTTCGACGACATTCTTCATTCGTGGACGGTTTCCCAGATAATGCACCTCCGTATTCAGCTCTTCCGGGGGGATATTGGGCTCACCCCAGTTAAAGACCCGACCTTTGTAGGGGCAGGCGGCAATACAATAACGGCAGCCGATGCACCAGTTGTAATCGACAACGACAATGCCGTCCGGTTCTTTCCAGGTGGCATGGACAGGACATACGCGCACGCAAGGAGGATTTTCGCAATGCTGACACTGAACCGGCATATACTGAAAACCCGGTTCAGGCACTTTTTCAGGGTTGTAGTAATGTTCGGTATTTTCGAGGTTGATCAAGCTGCCATCCTTCAGGCGGACAACCCGGATCCATTGGAGCTGAGGATTGATGCGGGACTGGTTGTTCTCTTTCACGCAGGCGTAAACGCATCTTCGACACCCGATACAACGCGACAGGTCAAGACCGTAGCCCCAGAGTACCGCGGCGTCGGCTGGCTGAGTAGAGATATGGAATTTCTTCCCATATTTCCGAAAATATGTCTCCTCAAGCCGCCGGATGGCCTCCTTTTTTTCCGCCTCCGTCATCTCCCGAAAATGTTTCTGGAGAAACGCTTCCACTCGGGCCTGGGTGCACGACAAGCTTCCCAGTGAAAGCGCCGCCATGGCGCCCATGGACATCATCTTCATGAAATCTCTTCTGGTTTGAGATCTATCTTCCATTTTTCCGTTCCGGTTTTATGGGTGGTGGTTCCGGTTTCAGGGATTTAAATTTGGGGTCATGGGGATTATGACAATTTACACAAAGGAAATAGACCCTTTCCCCTCCCTTGAAATAGCCAATCCTTTTACCGTGGATGCCTACTTTCCAGTCACGGTAGATATTTCCGTGGCACTGTCCGCAAAGCAGGTGCGACTCCGTAAACTGAATTTTGTCCCCATTGGCCAACTTCAGCTTATCCCTGTCTGTGGGATTGTGACAATCCAGACACCAGCGATCATTTTCCGCATGGTGGAGTTTGATGTTGGCATGCTCGTCCTTGAGCTCTCTTTTTTTTGCGTTCACTTCCATCCCTGCATGGCAGTTGCTGCAGGGGAATATACCCTCTGTCAGAGGGGGCGTGGAAACCGGATATTCATTATGGCGAGCCGCAAATACCGGCACGCCAAACGCAATAATTGCAAACAACAACAGAGGAACGATTTTCATGGCCTTCGTCCGTTATCTCCTAATTATCATTGTTCATATATATTATTTTAACGTTCCCCTGAGATGAACGTCCCTTAGGATTGTACGGCGAAACTTCTGGCATTTAGCCAACTATAAGTCAAGCATTATTTCGTATAGTACCGCGGTTTGGGAGCGTCATTGAAGTAAGCCTTGCGTAATTTCATCAGTGTTCCTTAAGGTTAAGAAAAGTTGAATCGCGACCGAAGATAAGTGAAAGAAGCCAGTCGAAAACAATGCGCACTCTATTGAAAACGCCTGTTATCAGTAGGGAATAAGCGCCCATCCAGATCAGGCGCGCCGAGAAGCCGTATAGCCGGATACGGTAAAAACGGAAAACTGCTTTCGAGTCGCCAAGGGAAACAATCTCCCCAGAATCTGTGTAACGATAAGCCTTCTTGCTCCGGCCCCTGATGTCGGCTATGATGTTATAGGCAACGATCTTTGCCTGACGAACCGTCGTATGGGCCCGCGGCGGTATAGGTTGGGCCGATTTGGGGTTCTCAAAGTGGGCGCAATCACCCAAGGCATAAATTCCCGGAAAACCTTCCACCTCCAGATATGTATTCACCTTGACTCTGCCCAGATTATCCGTGGGCGCCTCCACCGCGGCAATCAGTGGATTGCTGACCATCCCGGTTGACCACAGGATCGTGGCTGTAGAGATAACCTCCTCATCATTGATTTCCATGTGTCCTTCCCAAGCGCGAGTCATGCGACTGTTTGTTCGCACTTCAATTCCCATATCTTCAAGTTGCTTCATAACATATGCGCCCAATTCATGATCCATGCGCTCTACTACCTTTGGCCTCGACTCTATCAGCATGATTTTGATATTGTTCGGGTTTATACCCTTGTAGTAGCGAATGAGATTCTTGAAGATGCAGTCTCTCAATTCTGATACCGCCTGAATTCCGATGTATCCCCCGCCCACAACGACAAAGGTGAGCAGCTGTTTTTGCTTCTGCATATCTTTTTCGATTGCCGCTTGCTCAAAGACAGCAATGATATGGTTCCTTAACTTCATAGCATCGTAGAGGGTCTTCAAGGTGAAGACATGCCCGCCCTCCAGGTTCAATTGCGATTTGTCCGGCACGCTGCCCAGCGCCATCACAAGACAATCGAAATCCAGCACCCCCGCCTCTGTGGTGACTTGACGATTTATAAGATCTATTTTTTTTACCGTGGTCAGGATGAAATTGAATCGATCACGCCAATGCAATCTCCTGACCGGGTAAGAGATATGCCTGGTTTCGATGCTGCCCATTGCCACTTCGTGCAGCAGCGGTGTGAAAAGAAAGTAATTCTCGTCATTTACCACTGTTATCTGCACATTCTCATTTTTATTGGTGGATTTTACCAGATGCCGCAATGTATAGGCGCCGCCGAAGCCGCTGCCCAAAATTAAAACCTTGCGATCGCCCACATAAAGTTTTCTGGGCTGGTCCAGGGTCTTTTTAGTGACAAAGTTTTCCCCACTCTCCTTGACAAGCGCGGCAAAAAGCCTCACCAAAGAAGCTGGGCTGAATATTTTTTGGGCGATCCTTCCATAGCTGTAACTGCCGGTGAATATCCCCCAGGCTGCTTTGGTAAACGGCTGGCGTTCTGTCTTTTTTTCCTGCTCGTCGCCGATCAGTCTCTGCTGCGCCAGCATAAAGATCTTTGATTCCTTCACCCGATCATTTATGGAAAACAGCAGGTGTCCCCATTGGTTGTTCCAGCGCATATTATTGTAAATGGGACGGTAGTGTTGTCTAAATTCCCGGCTCGATACGCCATAATTAATGGCAGCATCTGCGGCGGCGCGGGCCATCGTCAATGAAGAGCCAATGCCATCCTTGTAAAGCCTTGTACAGGCGGCATCTCCTATGGCAATAAATCGGTCAGCATAATAATTACTGGCGGCCGAAAAGGATGTTTGGGGCCGGCAGCCACAGGCAATCTCGTATTTTTGAGGCAATATTTCCCTTACCACCGCATAATTCAGAAAATCCGCAATGGTTACTGGGTACTTACTGCTGCTTAACACTGATACATTGACAAAATCGCCTTTGGGAACAAGGGTGCCGAAGATCATCCCGGAATGGGGAATAAGAAAGGCGTGGGCAACATTGCCAAGCCGGGAACGCACATCGGCTGCGCCTAAATAAAGTTCGCTCATTGCCATTACGTTGGTTTCCGGCGGTCCATATGCTGTGCCCTCAATGAGCATCTTGGGGGCGTTTACCCCGATAGCCAATCCCAAGAGATCGTAATCAATTCGCTTCCCGGCTACCTCAATCCCGGCGCTCTCGCCCGTCCACAAACGGGCAACCCTTTCGTTTACCACCTCAATGCCGTTATTTTCCACTTGTCGCAAAAGCCAGCCATCAAAACTGATCTTTTTTTCATAATGGGAAACTCGCGGCCCTCCCCCGCGATAAACACTCATGATTTTTAGATCATTATCCGGGTTGCTGATGTCTATGGAGGCATAAGGGCTGTGCACGGCAAACCGGTCAATGATCGTCTGAATTACCTCGGGAGGCGGGGTGATGTTCAACTCGGCCATGTTTTTTATCAGGGACATTGAAATAATGCCGGCGCAACCCTTGCAGCCTTTAGGACCCAGGGCATCGAAAAAACGGTCCTGATAGATTGTGATCCGGGGATTCAATCCTTTGATATGGGCAAAATGACGAAGGTAAAGCGCAAAAAAACTCCCCGCCGGACCACCGCCGATAATTGCAATCCGGGAATCATTATCTATCTTATAGGATGGATGATTCATAGTTCTGTGATTATAGCAATTTGCTCAACCGATTGCCATAAATAAAAGATAAGTAATCTGCCCTCGCAGAGATGCAAAAATATTATCAACCAAGAGGCAATTGCAAAACCATTTGTCATTCCCGAATGTCTCTATCGGGAATATGGTTTTTCAGGCAGTTAGAACCAGATTATGAACATTAAACTTCGTTTTCCCGCTCAGAATCGTTGCGGGAATGACAAGAATGGGGAGTTTTGCAATTACCTCAACCAAGATTTGCCAATTTTTTAGAGAGAGGATGTAACTATAGGATCAACCAAGGATCATGCGGGGGATTTATATAAATTGGGGTCACATAATTCAACGCAGCTTCAAAGCGAAAGATTTGACGCGCATAACGGGATTATAGGAACGTTTGGATTCCGCCAGGTTGGGAAGATTCATATCGCTTTCCTTGTTTATATATTTAAAATCACTGAATAATCTTCTTGCGCATTCGTTATCAAGGAATTGATACAGGCCTTTAATCCCTGAAAAGGCCTTTTCAAAATTGAGCGTTCCGGTTGACCCGTTGAGCTTGGAACCAATGCCCAATGCCGAAACTTTATCATCGATGCGAATGAGGATGCCCATTGATTCAAGGTGTTCAATATTTTTCAGTGTTGTAACCAGGGCAGCCTTTTCACAGTAGAGGCCGAAGTCTTGATCAATGTCACAGTCTTGTTCTGCGCACCATATCTCCAAGAACTCGATACATTCAGCGCTTTGCTCCTGGCCTATCGCCTCTATGGAAACACGACCTCTGCCGAGGTATTCACGGGAAAACTGATTAATAAGATTACGTTTTTTAGAATACTTGTTGCCTTTAAGCAAACTCAGGTCTTCCGTCAAATAGACGTAGTCAGTAAATGCACTTTGCTCTTCCATGGAAAAAAAATCATCAAGCTCGGATTTTTTGAGATTCTCTATGTAGTCGCCAGGGGCAAAACGGTACTGCGTGAAGCCCAAATCCCCTGCGAAGCGGCTCAATTCGGCAGGCAAAAAGATCCTTCCCTTAGCAACGGGAAGTATCAGGTAGCGCTCCTCCGGATGGCCCTCCGGCTCCCCGGCAATAAAAAGAATCCCGTCTTTCACAATATAACTGCTTCTGTAATTCATAGTGCTCCAGGCGATGAGAGGCGCTGGAGAATAAATACTGAGACTATAGGGCTGCCCGGCAAAATAGGTCTTTATGAAATTGTAACTGGAAATATCAAGAGGTATGAAGTTCATTGTTTTTCGGCCATTAACATTGGCGTAGCGGAAACCATCTCCTTAAAACCGGCACGACTATAAAGAATTTCAGAACCGGGCTCAGCGATGAGACCAATCCAGGATATGCCGTCGGCATGAAGTATTTCAATGAGTTTCTGAATTATCAATGTCCCGATTCCCCTCATCCTGAAATCGGCACGAACAGTCAAATCCTGAATATAGGCGTCACTGATGCCATCGCTAATTGCCCTGCCCATTCCGACAATATCCTTATCATCGGCAGCGATTACAAAACAATGACTGCCGGAGATTAATCTCGCGGCCAACTGCTTTTGGCAATCATCCCCGGCATCCCACCACCCCTGTGCCCTGTATAGGGAGATAATCTGCCGGATTTGCTCTTCATCAGGTTCCCGAAGAACTGCACAGCTAAATTTGCTGTCATTAATGCTTGTCATTAAACATCGTCTCTATCGGATAGCTCGGCAACCTCTTTTCACTGCCTTCAGGATTGTCTCTGCCGCTTCATAGGCCGGGACCGAAATTACAGATATTCAGCGGCAAAGCGCCATTCATACAAAAGGAATGAAAACGATCAGAAGGGCATACCATCCTGGTCGTTATTCATTCTTTTCTATCCTCCGTAGCTGTGCAAACCCGAGAGAATCAGGTTGACTCCGAGGTAACAAAAGACCGTAGCCAGAAAACCCACGATCGAAAGGATCGCAGCTTTTTTCCCTTTCCATCCACGGGTAATCCTGGCGTGGAGGTAGGCGGCGTAGATCAGCCAGACAATCAGCGACCATGTTTCCTTGGGATCCCAGCTCCAGTATGTTCCCCACGCCACATTCGCCCAGAAGGCGCCGGTAATGATGCCGATCGTTAACAGGGGAAAACCAATGGCTATTGTTTTATAGCCTACTTCATCAAGCAGGTCGGAAGCGGGCAGATGAGCGAGAAACGCCCCTTCACTTTTGGAGGTGCGGTTTTCTGCCTTAACCTTGAACAGGTAGAGGAAGCTGACGCCGAAGGAAACGGCAAAGGCGGCATAACCCACAAAACATGTAACCACGTGGGCAATGAGCCAGTTGCTCTGTAAAGCAGGGACAAGGGGCTGTATCTCATTGGGATTAAGCGAAGCATAAGCCATAATGATAAACGGGAAAGGAGTTACAAAGGCTCCCGCCGTCTTGATCCCGAATTTTCTCTCCACGATCAGGTAGGTAACAGCAATGGTCAGGGCGAAAAACACCAGTGATTCATAAAGATTGGTAAGCGGCGCCCGGCCGATGCCAATCTGGTATGATTCATACCACCGGAGCAATATCGCTGCCGTCTCTATAATAACTCCGCCAAGCAGCGCCCCGGTGCATACCTTGCCCAGCATCTCCGATCTGAACGCCAGATAAGAGACATAAAGAACCATGGCGAAGAAATATACAAAAATAGATATGCCAAACAGCAGTGAATTAGTCATTTAGGAAACCTCCTGTAAACGCTTGGCGAGCCGCTTCAGTTCGCTTGCAAAAGCGTGTTTATTCTTGTTCGCCGTTCCGCCGGCGGTAAGCTCCGTCTTGCCCTTCTCGTCACTTCTTATCCTGATCCAGAGCTTCTTGTGCGACACGAAAAAGGCCAACATGATGCCGACCACCAGCATGATCGATCCCAGCCACACCAACCAGACGCCGGGATCTTTGGCAACCTGCAGCCCTGTGTATTTTTTCATATTGAAGCCCTTTACCACAAAGCTATAAGTGCCGTCGTGATTCACCCCGGGTTGGCCGGGGGTAATCCATATCCCCTCGGGCGGGGCGGCGGGGCTGTAGATGTTAAGGCCGATTGCCGGCCCTCCTTCGGAACCGTCGGGCAAATGAAAATGCTCCTGGTAATCTGCAACTTCGATGGTAAGGTTTGCGCCGGGAACAGCCGTTTCCTTGCGAAAGGGGGTAAATGCACTGCCCAAAAGAACGCCGTTCTTATCCATGACATCGAAGGTAATGTCGGGGAAACCGCCATAACTGGACTGGTAGAAGGTGATTCCCTGATAGGTCAGCGGATCGTTGACGCGGATGGTTTTTCTGATCACTTCCTTACCGTCCTGAATGACGGAAAGATCGCTCCGGTAATCCTTGGGCATGCCGTTGGGGTAAAAATCGACATTGAAGGAATTGCAGCGTACGGAGAAATTCAGGGTCTTGACTTCGTTTTTCCCGGCGGAAATGGCGGAGATCGTTTCCCCTTCGTAAACGTTCACATAGCCTTTGAACCCAAAAAGCGATCCGGTTATGGCACCCGCAAAGATAACCAAAATACTCAGGTGGGTAAGTAAGAAAGAAAGCCGGCTGTACTTGCCCGTCTCGAAAAATAAATGACGGGTATTTTCCACCTCGGTCACCAAGGGATGGACGGAGAAATCTTTACCAGCCAGGGCTATCGCCTGTTTTTCGACTTCCTCAGCGGGAAGGTTATATTTTATCTTCGTCAGATCGGCAGTCAGTTCCGCTTCGAGTTTGTCATCGAGAACGACGTTTTTCTTTTTCATCCCTCTGATGATGGCGGGATAGCGATCCATCGTGCAGGCGATGATGTTTAGCGCTAGCAGAGCCAGACAGGAAATGAACCACCAACTGTGGTACATATCCAGGAAGCCGAGCTTCCCGAAAAGCTCAACCGTCCCCGGGCTCAGGTAACTGTAATACTCCTGCGGCAGTTTGTTCTGTTCAATGACGGTGCCCAAAACTGAAACAATGGAAAGTATCAGCAAAAGAACAATAACCAGTTTGAGCGAAGTAAAAATATTCCAGATCCGGTCAACTATGTCCGGCCCTTTCTTTGGCTTTTTAATCTCTTCCGACATGATAATCTCCTTGCATGTCAAGTATCTGCAAAATCATGATTACTTATATATAAAACAAGCATCTTCAACGAAATAATGGCCAAAAAACGCCGCGAATAGCGAAAAGTAAAAGCCCCCGGCACGAAACCGAAAACCATGCGGGGGCTTCAATATTATCAGACGCGTCAGGCAACCGTGTAGCCAGCCTTCAATAACAAGGTAAAAAGGCAAACGCCGATCGCTTCCGTTCGTTCCCTAAGATTATTTCTTATGACACTTTGCGCACTCTGTGGTGCCGAAGGCCTTCTTCCCGTCGTGGCAGGTTCCGCAATTCTTGCCCGCCTTCATATCGGCCATGGTGATAGAACCGGCGGTCGTTTTCATCTTAAACACCGCGGTATGGCAAGATTTACAATTCAATTTCTTGTCCGCATGCGTTTTCCCGTCGAAGACCACCTTGCCTGAGCCCTTGCCTTCATATTCCACTTTTTTACCGGGACCAACAGCCAGAGAAACACTCGCAAGACTCAAGACAAACCCAGCGATAACTGCAAAAACCAAAAACCTTTTCATAAATACCTCCCTATAAAATTTATAATTCACCCCTGTGCCAAAAACCGCCACTCCAATGGGCGCGTTATATACGCGATCAGGAAGCTTAATGTCAAGATAATTTTCACTCAAATTGCCTCAACGAAAAGCTGTTCATGTCGCGCGGATTTCTACAAATCTCTGTAAATAAATTTACTTTTAAAATATTTTGAAAAATTGGTTGACTTTTAAAAACGCGGGGTACAGTATCCCGAAACAAAGAACAAACAAATTAGAGACTCCGGATAAGGAGCCGACTTAGGTTATTTGTACGTTTATCTACTTAACATTATGATAAATATTCGCAATAAATAAATGTTTATTATCTCGCTGCAGACCCTGCGAATAATAATAACGAGGTCATAGTTTATGGAGAAGCTTCTGATAAATAAAGACATCACCATTCGTAAAAAGGTTTACAGCTATATCCGTGAACAGATTTTAAGCGGCGCCATCCCCCCCAACAAACGCCTCATTGAAACAAAAATTGCCGAACAAATCGGAACTTCAAGAACCCCTGTGCGGGAAGCTCTTCACAGCCTTGAGCTGGAAAAACTTATTAAATCCATCCCCAGCGTAGGTTACGTGGTTAATCCGATCAGCGAGGAAGACGTAGCTCAAATATGCGAGATTAGAACGTTAATTGAAGGTTTGGCGGCCCGTTGGGCCATGGCAAAAGCCCATAAAGAACTGATTCTGGAGCTGTCAAAAAATTTAGCTGCCGCGGAAAAAGAGGTTGAGCAGGGAAACATCAAGACATTCGTCGAACTGGATGGGCAGTTTCATGAAATTATAGCCAAATTGAGTGGCAGTGAGCGTTTACTTGAATTGGCCCAGACATTGAGGGGCCACATGCTTAGATACCGGGCAAATAGTATAACAAAAAAGGAAGTCGCCGTAAGGGCCATTGCCGGCCATAAAATGATATTTGCGGCCATTGAAGCAGGCGACCCGCAAAAGGCAAATGCTGCCATTCGCTCCCACCTCGAACAATCAGCAATAGATACCAAGCTCTACGCCTTCCAAAAAAGCGATGATGATAAAAAATAATGTTTGGCGCTAAAGAAATGAGGGAAGCAGACGATGATAGAAATCAAATTTTATGGCAGGGGTGGACAGGGCGCGGTAATCGCATCGCAGATCCTGGCAAAGGTTTTTTTTCTTATGGGCAAGTACCCGCAATGCTTTTCCGTCTTTGGCGGGGAGAGGCGCGGCGCCCCTGTAGCGAGTTTTTTACGGGTAGATGATAAAAAAATCCTCCTTAAATGCGAAATTCGCCGTCCCGACGAGCTCGTTTACATGGCGCCGGACCTGGTTGACGAAAAAGAGGTTGAGGCAACACTGAAGCCGGGCGGGTTAATTCTCATCAACAATGCTCTTACAGATAATGAATTTAGCAACTTGAAAAAATTTCGCCTTGCCTTGGTTGACGCCCTCTCAATCTCCGAGAGCCTGGGCATGGGCGCTATGATCAACACTGCCATCTTAGGCGCATACGCCAAGGCCAGCGGCGCCGTGCCAATGGATTATCTGGAAAGAGCGATCAGAGAAACGGTACCCGCAAAGATTGAAGCGAATGTCGCCGCCGCAAAAAAGGCATACGAATTGACAAGATTTGTATCTTAATAATATAAATATTAAGGAGTTGGGTAATGAATCACTACGGCATAACCATTGAGGACTTAAAGCCGATATCCCCTTTCTCGCAAGGGTCAACGGAGTGTTTTTTAACAGGGCTATGGAGCAGCAAAAAACCCTTTTACGTGGAAAAGACCTCGCCCTGCCGCCAGGCGTGCCCGATAGGAAACGATATTGCAAAAGCCTTTTATCATGCCTCAAAAGGCGAATACGACAAGTCCCTGAGAATTTTTCGTCAGGACAATCCCCTGCCCGGCGTCTGCGGAAGGGTTTGCTATCATCCCTGTGAGCTGGCCTGCAACCGGAAGGATTTTGATGAAGCAATTAACATTCGCGGTTTTGAAAGGTTTTTGTCCGATCACGGCAAGGTTGTTGCAGAAGGGGATGCATCAATTCAGAAAAGAACAGAAAGGGTCGCCGTTATCGGCTCAGGCCCTGCAGGTTTGAGTGCCGCCTATCATCTGGCCAGGTTAGGTTTTTCTGTTACTGTTTTTGAGGCCCTGCCTGAGCCGGGGGGAATGCTTAGATACGGCATTCCCGAATACCGTCTTCCCAAAAGAATCCTCCAAAAGGAAATCGGCTATATTGAAAAGCGGGGAGTGACAATAAAGACCGGAATCCGGGTGGGCGATAACCTGTCCCTCGCTCAACTCAAGAACGATTATCAGGCGCTCTTCATTGCCGCAGGCGCTCATGGCGGCATGCGGCTGGGAATCGAAGGGGAGAACCTTCCCGGCGTTATGGAAGGCATAAGGTTCCTCAGAAATATCGGGCTGGGTGAAAAGGTAAAGGTAGGCAAAAACGTGGCAGTGATTGGCGGTGGGAATACCGCCGTTGATTGCGCCAGAACGGCGAGACGCACCGGCGGAAAAAATGTTACGATCATCTACCGGCGTTCCCGCGCTGAAATGCCGGCCTTGCCGGAAGACCTTGAATATGTTCAAAATGAAGGCATACAGATCAATTTTCTTGCTGCCCCGAAGCGTTTGATCGCCGAAAACGGCCGGCTTACCGGGATTGAGTGCCTGAAAATGAAGCTTGGCGCCCCTGATGCCAGCGGGCGGCCGCGGCCGACCCCTATCAAGGGCTCTGAATTTATAGTCCCGGTCGATACGGTAATAGCTGCCGTTGGACAGGTGCCAGAAACGGAATTTGTAAAGGAACTGGGCATATCGCTCCAAAGGGGCATGATTGAAATTTCCCCTGACACCGCGGCTACAAATATTGAAGGCGTCTTTGCGGGCGGCGACAGCGTCGGGGGAAAAGCCTTTGTAGCCGACGCTATTGCCAGCGGCAAGAAGGGGGCTTTAGCCATTGCCTGTTATCTGGATGGAAAAGATATAAAGAAGGAATTTGCAATCCTTCAGATTGGCGATCAACCCTCCTTCTCTTTTGCGCAATTGATGAACCCCGAAAATTACAGCGTTGATCTCAAAAAAATAATTCCCTATGACAGGATAAACACCCTCTGCTTCACGCACAGCGGCCGGCAGAATAATCCCGAGCCGTTGACGCCGCGAGAAGGGGTAAAAAGTTTTAATGAGGTAACGGGGGGGATTCCTCCGGCTCAGATGTCGGCAGAAATCGATCGCTGCTTTAAATGCGGGACCTGCACTCAATGCGATCTTTGTTTTCTGCTCTGCCCGGATATTTCCATCATCAAGACCGGGGGAAACGGGTATAGCGTGAAGGTGGATTACTGTAAGGGCTGCGGAATTTGCGCTACCAGTTGCCCGCGAAATGTGATTGAAATGGGAGGCGGCAAATGAAGATACTTCTACAGGGAAATTATGCGGTAGCGGAAGCGGTTCATCTTGCCCGAGTGCAGTTTGTAGCGGCTTATCCCATTACTCCCCAGACCCCGATCTACGAGCGACTCTCGGACATGGAATTGGAAGGGAGGCTTGCCGGGGTCATGATGCGGACAGAATCTGAGCATTCGGCCATGGCAGCCTGCATCTCGGCTTCATTAACGGGCGTGCGGACATTCACGGCAACAGCTTCTCAGGGAATCGCCCTGATGCACGAGATGCTTCATTTCGCCTCGGGAAACAGGGTTCCCATCGTGATGTGCAATGTGAATCGCGTTATTGCCATCCCCTGGGCCTTCGGCAGCGACCAGTCGGACAGCCTCTCCCAAAGGGATACCGGATGGCTGCAGCTTTATTGCGAGGATGCCCAGGAGGCGGTTGATACCGTCATTCAGGCCTATAAGATTGCCGAACAGGCGCTCTTTCCCGTTATGGTCTGCATCGACGGTTTTTTTACCTCCCATTTTCTGGAACCCCTCGAACTTCCGGAGCAGGATGCCGTAGATAGGTTTCTTCCACCATTTTCCATACCAACGCGTCTTGACACAAATAACCCCGCCTTCATTGGAAATGTGGTAAGTCCTGAACAGTACATGGTTTTTAGGCAGCGCAGTTTTGAGGATATGGAGAAGACAAAACCGTTGATAAAAGCGGTTGACAGAGAGTACCGGGAAATTGTGGGCCGGGGATATGATATGGTAGAAGCAGTCAATACGGATGGCGCCGAGATAGTCCTCGCCACGAGCGGCGCCATGACGAGCACGGCGCGCGTGGCAATCGAATCTCTCCGAGCCAAGGGTTACAAAGCCGGCTTGCTCAAGATGAAAGCTTTCCGGCCCTTTCCGACTCAGGAAGTGCAGGAGATCTTGAAAAATGTCCCCAAGATAGCCGTCCTTGACCGGAATATCAGCATCGGCAAGGAGGGAATATGGTGCCAGGAGTTGAAAGCGGCACTTTATCCGCTTGCGCATCATCCCCTGATAAATGGCTATATTGCCGGCATCTGCGGCGCAGATGTGTCGCCCGACATGATTGAAGATATTGTGATTGATACGCTCAATAAAGAAAAAGCAAACGATTTGCCTACATGGGTACGGAGGGATTAAAAATGGTTCCCGAACAGATGGAAAAAGAATACATGCGGACCGGACATATGGGTTGCCCCGGCTGCGGCGTAGCAACCACAATGCGACTTGCCTTAAAGGTTCTTGGTGAAAAAACGATCGTCGTTATCATCCCGGGATGTCATGCCGTGATAAGTGCAAACTATCCCAACAGCGTCCTTACCGTTCCGGCCTTCCATTCGGCCTTTGAGATAGCCGCCCCCACAGCGGCAGGCATAGCCAATGCGTTGAAACTCAGGGGAGATAACGATACCACGGTGCTGGCAATAGGAGGCGACGGCGGAACTTTTGATATTGGGCTCCAGTCCCTGTCGGGCGCTGCGGACCGGAACGAAAATTTCATCTATCTGTGTCTTGACAACGAGGCGTACATGAACACGGGCATCCAGTCCAGCTCCTCTACGCCTGAGAATGTCTGGACCATGACCACCCCGGGAGGAAGGCGGGGGAGAAAGAAAAATCTGATGCAAATCATCGCGGCGCACCGTTTGCCCTACGCAGCAACAGCCACGATGGGCAATCCCTTCGATTTGATGGAAAAAATAGAAAAGGCCAAGGCGGTAAAAGGCACCCGGTTTATCCATGCACTGGCGCCGTGTCCTACCGGCTGGAGAATGGCTGAAGATTTGAGCGCCAAAGCGACTATGTTGGCCGTGGAGACAAAAATCTTTCCCCTCTATGAGATCATTGACGGAACCCAGTACCGAATAACCCATGAACCTCAGGGGATACCGGTGAGCGAGTATACGAAAATCCAGGGCCGCTATCGACATTTCAAAGACGAGGAAATTGCATCCTTCCAGCGGCAGGTAGATGCGGATTGGGAAGAGCTTATTGCAAAAACAAAAATCCGTGCTTAAAAAAACAGCGTCTTGCGATGGAGGACAAAAATTATCTTGATAAACGAGCCAATTGCAAAACTCCCAACGCTGTCATTCCCGCGACGCTTCTGGGCGGGAAAACGAAGTTTAATGTTCATAATCCAGTTTTTAACTATTTGAAATCATGGATGCCCGACAAAAGCATTCGGGCATGACACGGAGTTTTGCAATTACCTCAAACGTAAAAAAGAACCTTTGATTCTGTGCCGAATAGTTTTTGACAAAGGGAACGATCAAAAGAATCACCGGCAACCCTCTGTGCCTATTTTTTCCCGCCATATAATTCCGCTTTTATCTCTTCCAGGGCGGTTATTACCGGCTTGAGGGATGCCTTTAACGAATCCAATTCCTGGACGGATTTTTCGGCGACGGGAGTGACAGCTTCAATCCCTTTAGGCGTCAAGTCGTTGGACAGGTACTTCTGAATTTCCTTCAGGTCCGTCAGACAAGCAAGGTACGATAGTTTTATTCCTGATCCTGCCGTAGGAACCTGATCATACATTTCTGCTAATTTCTTGCGGCGCTCTTCGCTGAGTTCGCGGATACGCGGATTAGTATAAGCGTCCCCCTGCTTTTCCCACTCTGCAAAATACTTTGTGCTTCGTAATTTCATTTCCTCTATATGTTTGATCACCAGATTGCCCTGACTCTCAAGATTGGCGACAGCGTCTGAATAGACGCCGAAGGATTTTTTCAGATCGGGTTGCGCTGACTTGATAAGGGAGTCAAGTGCTGTAGCCGTAACATCAATCTGGACACTGATTTTTTTGATATCGCTATCCACTTCCTCTATGGATTTGGAGGTTTTAACGGAGCGATCCATGCCGGTAGTTGCACACCCGTTCAGGAAAACGGCCGTGCCGAGTAGAAGCATGGTGAAAAATGCAAGGGAGCGATTTTCGCGTTTCATGATATTCTCCTTTTGATACTCATTAGTTGATATTGTGTTAATGGCTGCTCGATTCTAAACCCGCGCCGCCGCAACGAAGCAATCCCCTCAATACCCCCAGGGATTGATAACGATGGATGGTAAAAATATACTGATACCCGGCGGCGGAGGCGGTTCATAGATGACTGGCGGCTGGACATAAACTCGCGCCCTGTAGTTGGTATAAGGCCGATAAACACGCCGGCCACGCTCATACACATAGTGGCCGCGGTCATTACCACGGCCTCTTTGCTCATAACGGCTGTTGTCGTGTTTCCTTCCTTTATCCTTGCCGAGGGCCGGCGCCACGTTTATGCTGCCAATCATTGCGGCTAAAACAAGCCCCACAACAATCTTTCCTCCAATGGATCTAAAATTCCATGCACTTGCTGTTCTCATAAAGCACTCCCTTCTTGGATCGGTTCCAATCTCCGTTTTGGCGTCATCTTCAGTTTGCGGTATTGCCGATCATTTCCTCTTGGACTTTCCATATCTCCCCGTCCGAAATATCGCGTCGGTACTCTTCTTCTGTTCATCCGACATGCTGGAATAGAAAGCCTCAAAAGGCGGAATGAGCTTCTTCAGTTGCTCTAATTGGATTTCACTAATTTCGCTGTGGAATTTCATTGACTCGACAGCGTTCTTCGTCTTGGTGTTTTCAGCCTTGACCTTGGCAATGAAGGCATCCATCTCTTTCGCATTTTCCCGCATCACCCCGGTAAAGTTAATCCACAATTCTTCCTGAACCTTGGTGATCGAAAGCTCGCCTTGAAGCTGTTTGATCTGGGCCTCAGCATGTTCGACGGCAGAGGCTCTGACAACTGCCGACGCTTTCTTATTGACTGAGGCAGCAAAAGAAAAATTCCCATTGGCTAAAAATAGAGCGGATAGAAACACCGCCATCACAACCACAACTGTAGCTGGGGAAATAACTTGATAAGCCTTTAGTTTCATGATCTGTCTCCTTTAGTTTAATCTTTAGAGGTAATTGCAAAACTCCGTGTCATGCCCGAATGCTTTTGTCGGGCATCCATGATTTCAAATAGTTAAAAACTGGATTATGAACATTAAACTTCGTTTTCCCGCCC
>JALNYO010000024.1 GCA_023229765.1 Syntrophales bacterium
AAAGTATATTCGTTTTAATTCAGCGTTTGCTTACTACAATCGAGAACTTTGTGTTTCATTCGAAACATTGGCAGCAGAACTCGTTGGCGCCCATGACAGAATAGAACCTGAATTTAGGCGAATTTACAATAAATATCAAGCATTTCTTTCAGATATGATTATGCAAGGGAAAAAAGAGGGGGTTTTCAAAGAAGATCTGGATACAAATCTTTCTGCACTAACAATCATGGCCTTTCACCATGGAGTATTGTTTCAATGGTCTATGAACAGGGATGTAATTAATGGGGAGATTTTTGTAAAGACATTCAGGAAAATCATGCTCTATGGTTTAAAGAGTAACGCTCTCGTCAAAAGTGGTCTCTAAAATATTAAGTGCATAATGACATCCATCAATAAGCAAAGACCTTCGCTGTTACTGCTGTCCATGAATAAGGCAGTGTCGGTTTGTTTCGAATCTGATGATTAATATAACAAGTTACAGGGAATGTATGAATGTCCAAGATGGTATGGCACGCCTAACCTAATCTAAAAAGGAGCTTTTTATTATGAAGGACATAGTTATTGTGGGAGGGACGCGCACAGCCATAGGAACATTCGGCGGAACATTAAGGGATGTAACGGCAAACCAGTTTTCGCCGTTCATTGTCGATTCAGTTATCAGAAATACCGGCATAGAGAAGAATATGATCGACAAGGTGATCCTGGGTTGCTGCTTCGAAGGCGTTGAACATAACGTTGCGCGAGTTGGCCTTTTAAAGGCCGGGCTTCCCTTTGAAACCACTGCTCACCAGGTCGTTGCCACCTGCGGATCCGGCATGCAGGCTATAATGAACGGTATTCAAAGCATTTCCGATGACGATTCTTCGTGTGTGATAGCGGGAGGCGTTGAAAGCATGAGCACAGCGCCCTTTGTCCTGAAGACGGCGCGCTGGGGCATGCGTTTTAAACATAATGAATGTACCGATGCAGTCTGGAAATCTATGCAGGAACCTCCCGTGGGGCCAGGAATGGGACTGACTGCGGAAAATTTGGCAGAAAAGTATGGCATCTCCCGGGAAGAGCAGGATGTTCTTGCATTGCGAAGTCAGCAATTGGCCGGCAGAGCTATCAGGGAAGGACGTTTCCGGGACGAGATATCGCCGTTTCCAGTCCCTCAGCGCAGGGGGGAGCCTAAAATGTTTGACACCGATGAACACCCGAAACTGGATACGACCATGGAAAAGCTGGCCGTACTTCCACCTGCGTTTAAAGAAGGTGGTACAGTGACAGCAGGTAACTCCAGCGGCATCAATGATGCGGCTGCGGCTCTCATAATTATGACGAGGAAAAAAGCGAAAGAGCTGGGCCTAAAGCCCCGTGCGCGCTTTGCGAGTTATGCTGTTGCTGGTGTTGATCCGGCATATATGGGTATCGGTCCGGTTCCTGCAACCAGAAAAGCCTTAAAGCGAGCCGGCTGGAAGCTCGATGATATTGAGCTTATCGAGATCAACGAAGCATTTGCAGCCCAGTGCATAGCCTGTGAGCGGGAGCTGGGCTGGAATCGCGACATAGTCAACGTGAATGGAAGCGGTATTGCCTTGGGGCACCCGGTAGGATGCACGGGCGCCAGAATAGTGGTTACCCTTCTCTATGAGATGGAGAAAAGAAATTTACACAGAGGGCTTGCAACACTCTGCGCAGGGGGCGGCCAGGGGTTTGCGATAATCATAGAAAGAGATTAGATAATTGTTTGAAAGGTGAGGGCTGTTTCTCTATTCAGTCCGGAGAAGAACTAAATAACAAGGAGGGTATGAAAATGAGAAACTGTACAAGAAAGGTTTTTTTCACTGTCTGCGCGGTGGCATTTGTTGCATGTTTTTTAGCTACATCAAGCTTTTCTGCGGAACCTGTCATTCGGATGAAGTACGCCAGTTTTATGCCACCGGGGCATCCCATCAGCGAGTTGTCCAATCAATGGTGTAAAGAACTGGAAAAGAGAACGAATGGACGTGTCAAGGTTGCTTATTTCCCTGCCGGAACACTGGTAAGTGCGAACCAGATGTATGACGGCATTGTAAAAAGCGTTATCGATGTCGGTTGGAGCATAATGTCCTACACACCGGGAAGGATGCCCCTTTCAGAGGTTCTCGTTCTTCCCCTCGGTTACAAAAGCGGGTATCAGGCTACTCGGTTGGCAAATGCCTTCTATCAGAAGTTCAAACCGAAGGAATATGATGATGTGAAACTATTTTATCTCCACGCCCATGGCCCGGGTTTCTTTCACACCAAGGGACCGGTCAACAAGATTGAGGATCTGAAGGGCCTTAGAATAAAGAGCGATGCGAACACATCAAAGGTTGTGGCCGCAGCCGGGGCTACACCCACCACTATGCCCATGTTAGAGACTTATGACGCCCTGAAGCGGGGGCTTGCGGACGGTGTGCTCCTTCCCATTGAGACGCTGAAGGGATGGAAGTTTGGAGAGGTCTGCAAATACACTTACATAAATCATGGCAATGCCTACGCAAACGGCTTCTTCTTTGCCATGAACAAGGCAAGATGGGATTCCCTCCCCCAGGACATTCAGCAGATCATCGACAAACTTAACGAAGAGTGGTTTGAGAAACAGGCGAGAATGTGGAGTTGGGTAGATGAAGGTGGGCTTGAATTCGCGGAGAAGACCGGCCAGAAGATCGTATACGCAACCCCGGAGGAAGAGGCGAAAATGAGAGAGAAAATTAACCCACTATTCGATGCCTATGTACAAAGAATGAAGGACAAGGGCCTTCCCGGCGATGAGGCCTTGAAGTGGTGTCTCAATTATCTGAAGACAGCGCCTGCCAAATAAAGCGATCGATCAAGGGAATGGTTCAGGGGCAAGCTGTTTGACCCCTGAACCATTGTTTGCGCGAGGGAGGGGAAGCAATGACTGTGTGGTTTGCCTTTGTAAGAAAGATGTGCCGGTTTCTTCAGTTGATAGCGGGGGTAACGCTTGCCTTCATGTTTTTGTTCACTCTCGTTAACGTGGCAGTGAGGGCCTTCGGGAAACCCATCTTAGGGGATTTTGAGGTTATCTCTTTTTTAGGGGCGATTGTATTTGGCTTTGCTATTCCGTACACATCCTTACTTAAAGGGCATGTAATCGTTGATTTCCTGATAGAGAAACTCCCGAAAAAAGCGAGGGGCGCCATGCGGGTCTTCACGAGGAGCCTCGGCATAACGCTATTTCTGTGGATGAGCTGGAATTTCGTTGTCATGAGCCTTGACCTCATGAAGTCAAATGAGGTTACCCCTGTGTTCAAGCTTCCCTATTACCCAATATCCTTTGGGCTGGCATTCGCTTGCATTATTGAGTGCTGTGTGTTTGTTTCGCAGATTATAGAGACTGTAAGGAGGCCGGCATGAGTGAAATATCGATAGGAATTCTCGGCATATTCATGTTGATGGTCATTTTCCTGACCGGCATCGAACTGGGGATCGGAATGGCCATTCTCGGATTTTTGGGGATCGGTTACCTCGGCACGTGGGGCGGAGCCTCCAACCAGGTTGTTAAGGATTTTTTCGAAACCTTCACCAACTACGGGTTTACAGTGATCCCTCTCTTTGTCCTTATGGGCCAGGTTGCATACCACTCGGATGTTGCAAAAAATCTCTATAATTCTGCAGGGAAATTCGTAGGTCACATTCCCGGAGGCCTTGCCATGACCACCGTCGTGGGGGCAACACTCTTCAAGGCCATGTGTGGATCTACGCTTGCTACTTGCGCTACCTTTGCAAGCGTTGCAATTCCTGAAATGAACCGGATGGGGTACAGCAAGAAGCTTTCTACTGGGGTTGTCGCCTCGGTAGGCACACTGGGCATGCTGATTCCTCCAAGCATTCCCCTTATGATTTACGGCATCATTACTGAACAATCGATCGGCAAGCTTTTTCTCGCGGGTATTTTCCCTGGGCTGATCATTGCCCTGTTCTTCATATTCGTGATCATAGGCTGGGTCAAGATTGATCCATCCATTGCGAGGCCATCGCCAAGATCAACGTGGGAGGAAAGGATAAAATCTTCTCCCGAGTTTCTGTGGGTAGCGATAATCTTTTCCCTGGTCATTGGAGGGCTCATGGCAGGGTGGTTCTCGCCGACAGAGGCAGGAAGCATCGGCACGGCAGCAGTGTTCATACTGGCTTATGCTAAAAGAAAATTATCTTTTAAGTCACTAATTTTATCCTTCGATGAATCACTTCGAACGGCCTGCATGGTTATCCTTCTCATCGGCGGTTCCGTGGTTTTCGGCCATTTTCTTGCCGTCACATCGATCCCCTTTGTCGCCGCTGACTGGATAGGCGGTCTGCCTATCAACAAAAACATTGTTATGATTTTGATTATCGTCGTTTACCTTATCGGCGGTTCATTTATCGATGATCTGGCTTTTATGATCATGGCCACTCCTATTTTTTATCCTGTTATTATAAAACTGGGTTACGACCCCATATGGTTCGGCATTATGATTGCCATAACCCTTATGGTCGGCGTCATTATACCGCCGGTAGCCATCGCTGTCTTTGTTGTGAAGAACATAACAGGCGAACCCTTTAAGGTGATTTACGCCGGTGTTGTCCCATTTCTTCTGAGCCTTATTGCCTGTGCTGCCCTCCTCTTCTTTTTCCCGGGGATTGCCACATGGTTGCCCTCCCTTTCGGGGGCTTGATCTGCGAATATACAACCTGTTGGTGCGTAAACAGTCGGTTGGATCCAAAGAAAATTCAATACATAGAACAAGTAGAGGAGAAACCATGAAAACGTTGCAGAGCAAATTGGGCTGGGCGTTAGAGGAAGTAGAGGGGCCTGATTTTAAAGGGAAGATTTATAAAAACAGGCCGAAAAATGTTGTGGAGATATTGGAAAATACTGTCACTGCATATCCCGATAAAGAGGGTTTTATTTATGGCAACCTGCGACTGACTTTTAAAGAATTTGATGGAATCGTTAACAGAATAGCAGCGGGACTGGAAAAGCTCGGGGTACAAAAAGACGACCATGTTGCTATACTCTTAGGCATACAACTGGAATTTCCTTTGATCTTTTTTGCCTTGATGAAATTGGGGGCTTTAGCAGTGCCACTCAATACCAGGTTTAAAGGAGAAGAGCTGGCTTATGAAATTAATGACTCTGAGAGCAAACTATTAATTGTTGACGAAGAGTACTGGCCTTTTATCGATTCTGTACGCGACCAGTTGAAAACGGTCCGGAATATTTTTTATAACGGAGATAATGTTCCCGGCGGAGTCCTCCCTTTTCAATTATTAAAGGATAATAAGGAAGAGATATTTACACAGGCAAAGCTGTCAGAGACAGATGATGCCTTAATCATGTACACATCCGGAACGACAGGGAAGCCGAAGGGCGCCGTACTTCAGCAACGGGGTCTCGTATTAACGGCGATGCTTGTAAGTGACTTCATGTGCTTGCAACCAGGGGATAAGATGATAGCCTGCATCCCGCTTTTTCATATCACAGGTCTCAACCAGGTAATGATTGCTTCAATTAACAGTGGAATTTCCTGCGTATATATGAGAACTTTTAAGACCAAAGAATTTTTACAGCTCCTGTCCTCTGAAAAGGTAACGGCCTATATCGGCGTTATAAATATTATCTGGCTCATGATTAATCACCCGGATTTTGATCAATATGACTTTTCGAGTTTCAAGACCGCTTTTTTTGGCGGCTCTCCAGCTACAGAAGAGATGGTCAAGGGTATTTTCAAGAAATTGCCGAATCTCAATATCAGCGTAGGCTATGGTTTGACGGAGAGCTTTGGCATGGTCTGCACAACGCCATACGAGGATGTCTTTCGCAAAATAAGAGGTGTAGGTAAAATGCTGCCTACGGTAGAGGCGAAAATAGTGGATGTAATAGACGCAGGCAAGGAACTACCCCCTGAAAGCGTTGGCGAGATTTTGCTTAGAAGTGCAAAAATTACAAAGGGATATTGGAAAAACCCGGAAGCCACCAAGGCAACTATTACGTCTGACGGATGGCTTCATACAGGCGATATCGGGAAAATGGACGACGAAGGATTCCTTTATATAATGGATCGTAAAAAGGATATGATCATCCGGGGTGGGGAAAAAATATACTCCCAGGAAGTAGAGAATTTAATATTCGATTATAAAAAAGTGATGGAAGTTGCGGTGGTGGGTGTGCCAGATAGCGTCATGGGTGAAGTCGTAAAGGCAGTTATTGTCCTGAAGGAAGGTGAAAGAGCCACGGAGGATGAGATCAAACAATTCTGTGCGGAGCGTCTGGCGGATTATAAGATCCCCAAATTCATAGAGTTTGCCAGCAGCCTTCCGAGGAACCCGGCAGG
The DNA here is from genome assembly GCA_023229765.1 of Syntrophales bacterium. Taxonomy (NCBI): domain Bacteria; kingdom Pseudomonadati; phylum Thermodesulfobacteriota; class Syntrophia; order Syntrophales; species Syntrophales bacterium. Next base: position 6,342 of record JALNYO010000024.1, read on the forward strand.
GAAGTTAATAAAAGCCGAATTACGGTATGTTCCGAATAAGTGAATCAGGTGTATTTATAGTTTAGGCGAGGCTAAGCATACAATTATGGAAGCGAAAGTAGCTTTGGTAACCGGTTCAGCACGAGGCATAGGGAGAGCGATTGCCATCGGTCTGGCAAAGGAAGGGGTTCGTGTCGTGGTTAACTACCAATCAAAACAAGCTGCTGCTGAAGACGTGGCTCGGGCGATAACAAGTATCGGAGGCGAAGCCATGATTGTGAAGGCTGACGTTGCTCACGACGCTGAAGTTAAGTCAATGGTGGATCAGGTGGTGGACAGATGGGGAAGTATTGATATACTTATAAATAACGCAGCCTTACACAGGGGCGGCAGGATTCAGAACCTTGCACATGAAGACTGGGATCTCGTAATAAACACAGCGCTTGGAGGCGCATTTCACTGTGCCCGGTATGTGGTGCCGATTATGGTGAGCAGGAAATGGGGCAGGATTGTTAATCTGTCTTCGTACGTGGCGCTCCACGGCTACCCCGGGGACACTGCTTATGGTGCTGCCAAAGCGGGGATTCTGGGTTTTACCATGTCCCTGGCGAAAGAAGTGGCAGCAAAAGGCATTACGGTGAATGCTGTTGTCCCGGGATTTGTTCCGACTGATATGACGGGTGAGCTTTTCAACACCCGGGAGAAGATTGACCGGGAAGTTCAGAACATACCCATACACCGCCCCGGGAAACCGGAAGAGGTTGCTGATATGGTCAATTATCTTGTGTTCAAGGGAGAGTATGTCACGGGCACGGTAATCAGAGTTGATGGCGGACTGGCAATGTAGATGCCAAAAATTCCTGCTTTTAGATGAATTTTCATATTGACGGGAGGTTTATAATGGGAAAAAGTGATGTCATCGTAATTGGTGGAGGAGTAGGGGGCTCCACTGTTGGAGCTTTGCTTGCCAAGCACGGTAAAAAAGTTACATTATTGGAAAGCAGATCCAGGGTAGGCGGTCGGGCAACAACCTATGAGCGAGAGGGAGTGCTGACAGACTACGGTCAGCATTCAGGAACTGCGTATGGAAGCATTGAAAAAGCCCTGAAAATTGTCGGTTCCAACCTTGCCATGATATATCCCGACCCTTTTTTTTACATTTATCACGATAAAAGATTTTTTCCACTACCCAGTACTTTGGATGACTATAGTAAATTCGAATACATTCCCAGCGACAAACGCAATGAATTAGTCGAACTGCTCAAGCATATAGCGCAAATACCATTGGAGTCAGATGAATTTGACTCGATGAGCCTGAAAGACTGGTTAGTCGCTAGAACAAGCAGCCAATCTATCATAGGGTTTCTATGCATATTAGGCAGCATCAGCGCTACTCAGGATAATCCGGCAGAAGCAGCTGCCGGCCCCGCGCTTCGCTGGATAGGCGAAGCGCTGAGAAGAGGAAAACCTTTGGGTTGTTATCCCGCAAAGGGCGGCTTTAATGCTTTTAATATTGCCTTTTCCGAAGCCATTAAGAACCATGGCGGACAGGTTTTAACAAACACCACAGTTAGAGAAATCACAGTAAAAAATAATTGCGTAACAGGCGTCATTGCAGAAAGCCCTGAAGGAATTCTTAAATTAGAAGCGCCTGTGGTTGTCAGCAACGTGCCAGTAATGAATATTTTCCAACTGATATCGACGGATCATTTCCCAAGATGGTTTATTGAACGTGTCCGTTTTTTGGAGTCAGTCTATTTCGAATGGACTGGCGCCAGTTTGGGAATCTCTTTTATTGCCACAAAGCCATTGCATAACATGAAATCCAACATAGTGGTGCCTGCGGAATCCGTTGAAAACAGCGCCGGCCCCAGCTACCTTAAATGGATATTTCAACCAACCAGTCTAACTCCGAATATTGCCCCTCCGGGCAAACACTACTTTGGTTATGGCAATGCCGTGACTCGCTCTTATGCAGACCTTCTCCGGGAAATGCCCCAGATCTATGAGAAGGATTTGAAGCTCTTTGAGGAAGAGTTATGGAGATTATTCCCAGATTTTGACCGCTCGAGCATTATAAGAAGTGGATCCGGACTTCTCCGGCTGCTGGATACTACCATGCAATTTCCCGGTAACGCCTGGAAACAGCGGCTGGATGTGAAAGCGCCGTCTATCGACGGTCTCTATTTTACCGGCGATATGATTAAGGGCATGGGCAATGGCACCGACCTCGCTGCCCATTCAGGAATTCTCTGTGCGGAGAGAATTCTGAAAACCAATCTTATTTAGTGCCTTCATTTATGTTCATCGTTATAGAGGCAATTTTTATTTGGGCGCGAATTCAATTGAAGGAGGCATAATTCATGGATGACTTTAGAATCGCTGTGGTAGGTATTGGAGCCACAGGGACTGTTTTGGCGGCAGCTTTGCTCAGTCAGAATCCGGATACTGTACTTGTTGATCCCATGCCGGGTCTGGGTGAAAAGATCCTAAAGGATGGGCTCAGGGTTTCAGGCGAAGTGAACTATCAGGTTCCTGTTCGTCATTTCTTTGATAAGATTGAGAAATGTAAGGAATACGATCCGAATCTAATATTCGTTTCCACCAAGACCTTTCATTTCTCCCGGGTTTTAACGGACTTGAAGGGAGTGTTCAAGGAGGGAACAAAGATCGTCAGCACCCACAACGGCCTTGGGACTGAGGATCTCATTGCCGAAGCGTTTGGGGCTGAAGCGGCATTGCGAATGTCACTCAATTATGGTGTTTCCCTGAATGGGCCGGGCGAGGTCGAAATGGCCTTTTTCAACCGTCCCCATCATCTGGGCGCCTTGATTCCCGAAAACCGGGAAACAGGTTTACGAATCGCTCAATTGTTGTCAGCAGGAGCTCTGGATACGGAGTTTGTCGATGACATCAAACTCTATGTCTGGAAAAAGATGATCATGAAATGCACCATGGCCTCCATTTGTGCCGTCACGGACAGAACCATAAAAGACGCCCTCTCTTTTCCCCCCACCAGAGAAATCGCCGATGCCTGTTTCAAGGAGGTTCTGGCTGTCGCCAAGGCAAAAGGTTATGATCTCGGCGATGACTACCTGACACAGGCATTGAGTTATCTTGAAAAGGTGGGGATTCATAAAGATTCCATGTGCGTCGATGTCGCCAACAAAACACGCACAGAAATTGACTTTCTTGGGGGAAAGGTCGTGGAATACGGAAGGGAAACCGGCGTTTCCACTCCGTGTTACGCAACGATGGCGAACCTGGTCAGGGCCATGGAAGACAAATATCTCGGGCATTGACAAAACTGATCACTGGTATCCCAGCACTGATTTTTGAGAGCCCCCGAACTTCATAAAATGTTCATCATAAGCCGGGCACCCCTTCGTCGATTCATTACTTATATCAAATAGTTAATCTCTGCCGGAGCTCCGGCAGAGATTTCTGGGCGACGGAATAAGATCCTTTAAAATCCTATGACACTGCGGCAACTGGTTTTTTTTCTTTGTCGAGCTTGCGCTTTTCTTCATCCCGGATCTCTCTCCGGAGCAGCTTGCCGACTTTTGATTTGGGGAGCATATCCCGGAATTCAATGTATTGCGGAATCTTGTAAGGGGCAAGCCTTTCGTGGCACCAACTGATAAGCTCGGCGCTGCCTATTCCCTTCGCATCTTCCTTTAAAACCACGATCGCCTTGATCCGCTCGCCCACTTTCGGATCAGGCACTCCGACGACGCATGCCCCCATCACGGTCGGATGGTCCTGAAGCGCCGCTTCGATCTCCGAGGCCGAAACCCGGTAAGCCTTATATTTGATGATATCCGCGGTCCTCTCCACAAACTCCAGTTCCCCGGACTCGGTTCTTTTAACGTAATCGCCGGTTCGATAGTAGGTTTCGCCGTCTATCTCGATATAGGAGTACTTTGTCTCTTCCGGCTTGTTCAAATATTCCTTTATTGGGTATAAGGACGTTACAAGCAGCTCGCCCAGCTCGCCAACAGGGAGCGGCGCAAGCGTTGTCCGATCCACAACGATCGATTTCCTTGTTTTCAGGGTCTTGCCGATGGTCGTGGGCGACGGCTCTTTGTCCAAGGGGCTGTAGCTTACGTGCCCTATCTCCGTTGAACCGTACACCTGGTACAGCGGAATGCCGTATTTTTCCTGCCATGTCCGGAAGACTTCCTGGGGCAGGACATCCCCGCCGCAATAGCAGTAGCGCAAGGAACTTAAATCATATTGATCAATCCTGTCATTTTCCAGAATCATGCGGTAGAGGGCGGGAACCCCCAGCATGCAGCGCACCTTATAATTCTCTATCGCCGAAAGTATCGAATCAACCTCGGGGAGCGGCATCAATACCACCGTATTGCCGAAGTTCAAGCCGAAAGCCATCGCAAACCCCTTGGCCATAATATGAAAGAGGGGGTTTACCATCAGCACCACGTCTGTTCCCTCTTCGACGAACCCTCCTGCTACATCCTCCATAATATCATTTATGTACGAAACCTCGCCGCTATGATTGCCCAGTACCCCTTTCGGAAATCCCGTCGTGCCGCCTGTGTACATGATATAAGAAAGGTCTTTCATCGGATCGATGGCAACGGCCGGCGGCTGGGGCCAGTCCTTCTTCATGATGTCGTTAAAAAAATAAATCTTTCCCCCTTTTTCCACGGCGCCCATCGGAATCTTGTCCAGCAGATGGCCAATCATCTTCTTCCACCAGGGGACAAGATCGACGAGGTTCGTAACGATGACGCGCTTAAGCCCGGCCCCTTCCATTACCTCTTTCACATATCCGAAGTTGGTATCTAAGCAGATGACGGATTCTATTCCTGCATCGAGCATCATGTATTTGATCTCGAAGGCGGTATAAATAGGGGAAACGGGGACAGTGATCGCCCCTATTTTGTTGATGGCGTAGTTGGCGATTATCCACTGGGGACAATTTGATATATAGAGCATCACCTTATCGCCCTTTTTCACCCCGAGGGCGGAAAGTCCCGCCGCAAATTTATCAACCATTCGCTCTAACAAACTGTAAGAAAATCGTTTTCCCAGGTAGATAAGGGCTGTGTTGCCAGGATGCTTCCGGCAGATCTCATAAAAACGCGAGAAGGCTAACTGGCTTTCAAAATTATCCATGGATTTTCCCCTCAAACGCCAAAATAGGCTGATTTTACGTCCGGATTATCGAGAAGTTCCGCGCCTGTGCCGGTAAGCACGCTGGAGCCGTTCTCGAGAATGTAGCCATTGTCGATAATGGGGATAACCGGACGGGCGTATTGTTCTGTAATAATAATGGTAATGCCCTTTGTATCGCGGATAGCCTTCGTGCCGCTGATAACGATATCCATATAAGCCGGGCTTAAACCCAGAAGGGGTTCATCCAAAAGCAGGACGGTGGGGTTTGCCATGAGCGCTCTGCCGATGGCCAGCATCTGCTGCTCCCCGCCGCTTAAAAACCCCCCCTGCCTTTTGAGATGATCCTTGAGACGGGGGAAAAGGTCCAGCACATATTCAAGATTGTCTTTCGTATCCTGCTTTTTTGAAAGATAAGCGCCGATCTTCAGATTTTCCAGGACGGAACTTTCCGGGAATATTCTCCTTCTCTCCGGACACAATATTATCCCCTTTTTTGCCCGCAGGTGGGGTTTGAGATTGGAGACATCCTCCCCGTTCAGGGTTAATGTCCCATATACCGAGATGCGCTCGCCGCCGCGCATTTCCTCTTTCTTCTTGATATCGAGAATTATCCCGGAGAGGAAATACATCAGCGCGCTTTTGCCGGCGCTGTTCGAGCCGAAGATGCCGATGATTTTGCCGTCCGGGGCATCAATGCTGACATTATTCAGGGCAATCATGTTTTCATAAAAAATCATCATCCCGCGCGCTTCAAGCATAGTCCGCTATACCTCTTCTTTGCCAAGATAGGCTTCTTTCACCTTCTTGTTTTCGATAACAACGCTCGATTCACCTTCCGCAATCTTTTCCCCGAAGTTCAGGGCCATGACCCGGTCGGCCACCCGGAACAACTCCCGGAGCCGGTGCTCAACCATGATCAGGGTAATCCCTTCTTCCTTCATCTTTTCGATCAGGGGAAGCATGCCGGCGATTTCGCTCATGCTCAATCCGGAAAATACCTCATCGCAAAAAATGATCTCCGGCCGCATCGCAATGCACCGCGCCAATTCCAGCCGCTTTTGATATCCGGTTGGCAGCGTGGAGGCGATTTTGTAAGGAACCCGCGAATCCCTCTCGAAACCGATTTCTTCGAGGATATCTATCGCCACTGTATCCCGGTCGCCATGCTTGCCGCCGCCCCGCCATCCGCCCACGGTCTTTGCCCGGGGCGACCATAGGGGAATGATCAGGTTTTTGTAGGCTGGGAGGCTGTAATAGGGCCGCATGATCTGAAACGTCCGGCTGATGCCGATATGGGCGATCTTGTGGGGCGCCCACCCGGTAATATTTTTCCCCTTGAACGATACGCGCCCGGCATCGGGTTTAATAAAGCCGGTGATGCAGTTGATCAGCGTGGTTTTTCCCGAACCGTTCGGCCCGATAATGCCGTAAACCTCACCCCGTTTAATCTCAAAGCCCACATCCACGAGCGCCTTGAGACCGCCGAAGGTCTTGCTTATGCCCTGAACAGCGAGGATTATTTCGTCGCTCATACCTTTACCCACCTTTCGAACTGGTGGTATTTTCTCATGACGTAAACCATTATTCCCTCACTCTTGAAAACTATAAAACCGGTGAGGATTACACAATAGATGACTATCCTGAAGGTACCGAAATTACGCAGCAGTTCTGATACCGGCACCAGAATGAAGCTGCCGACAACTGCGCCCAGCAGGGTGCCTCCGCCGCCGATCACCACCGAAGCAATTGGGATAATTGAAAAGTCGAGGGCAAAAAGGGAAGTGCCTGCCCACGAGTACATGTGCGATATGTACGCCCCGCCAAAACAACCCATGAAGGATGCCACAAATACGGCAAATGCCTTCATCCGGGTGACGCTGATGCCCGATGCCCGCACCGCCTGATCGTTATCCTTGACCCCCCTGATGACAAGGCCCATGTCCTGATTGACAAAGCGCCTCAGTCCGTAGAGGAAGATCAGCGTGGCGATGATAATCAGGTAGTGCTCAACATACTCATTGGGGAGGCTGTCGAGACCGATAATGCCATTCGTCCCGCCAAAGATGTTCAATGCCTCGATCACCCTGGTCGCGAGCAGCGGATACATGAGCGTAACAATTGCAAAGTAAACCCCGCGCAACGGCAGGGCCGGCATCAGCAGCAGCGTGGAAAGGGCAGCCCCGCAGATTGTCGCGAGCGGGATGGAAAGATAAACCGGGAAATGAAAGTAAACATTGAAGATGGCGGAGAGGTAACCGCCGACACCCACAAAAAAAGCGCCTCCCAGACACACCAGGCCAACAAAATTGGCAAGGAAATCAAAAGCAAGGGCGAGCAGCGCATAAACGCACACGATATTGATGACCCTTTTCCAGTAGGGGGCAAACTCAAGGACGATGGGAAGGATTATCATCCCGATTATTAAAAAAAGCGGAGGCCCTATCAGGTAGAGCATTTCCCGCCACGTTGAGATCGCATAGAGCCCCGCGGTTCTAACCCGGACGCCTCTGTCAATCCTTTCCTTCCGCATCATCTCCATAACTTAGACCCTTTCTTCGAGCTCTTTCTGCTTGCCGAATATCCCGGATGGCTTTATGAGCAAAGTGATAATAATCGCCAGGAGGGCGACTACCATCTGGTATTGCGACGAGAGAAAGGCTTCCGTAAGGATTTGCGCAAAACCGATGATGAAGGACGCGAGAATTGTCCCGCCCCAGCTTCCCAATCCCCCGATTACGCTCACGGCAATCGCAAAAATCAGGACACTGTAGCCGACCTCCACGATTATGTTTCCCAGAGGCAGAAGCATTACTGCCGCAAGACCGGCCAAGCCCGACCCTAATGCCAGCGAGATAATTGCCGTCATATCCGAATCAATGCCGAGCATCATGGCTGCCCTCTCGTCCTGGGCTATCCCCCGCAAGGCCAGCCCCACCCTGTTGAAATGTGTAAAAAGATAGAGGGTAGCGAAGACAATAATGCCCACCGCAACAATAAGCAGTCGCTGGTAATCGACGCTCACCCCGAAAATATTCATGGAACCGGCGATAAAAGGGGGAAGGGTGAAAGTCATTCCTCTCAACCCTCCCCACCTCAGTCCTTCAAGAATTGCCAGACCTATCGCATACGTGGCGATAATCTCGGATATCTCCATTCCCCGTATCCGTATCAGGATAAACCTATACATAAAGGCCCCGATCGCGGCAGTAATGCCGATGGCAAGCACAATCGCCACCGGATAAGGGAGCGACCCAAACTTGTTCATAAAGAGCCAGGCCAAATATCCCGTTGTGATGTAGAGGGCTCCGTGCGCAAAATTGGGCATCCTGGCAATGCTGTACACCAGGGTAAACCCCAGAGCCGTCAAGGAGAGAATCACACTGTTTATAACTCCATAAACAATTATTTCCACGTCAGCCTCTATTCTCTTCAGTTATTTCATCCAGGGCGGAAACATGATTTTCCCTTCGGCCGCCTTGGGCGGGAAAATCTGCACGCGCTTTCCGGCCTGCCACTGAATAATACCGGTAACAGCTCCCTCCTTGGGATCCCAGGAGGGGATTATCTGATGGGTTTTCTTGTCAAATCTCATTCGCCCGTAAACCCCCATCAGGTCCTGGTTTTCCAGGGCTGTAACAACGGCATCCGAATCGGTGGTTTTGGCCTTCTCGATGGCATCTTTTAACTGATAAACCGCCATGTAGCTCGATGACGTCCCATACCCCTCCGGCTCCAGTCCCCATTTTTTCGTGTAGGCATTGACAAATTTCATCGTCCAGGGGGTAATATTGGCCGGGGCATTGCCGCCGTTGACGAGGTTAACAATCATAAATTCGCCCTTGCCGCCCGTGGCCTTCCAGAAACCCGGCTGCTCCGCAGCATTCATGAAGCCCATCGGCAGGGATTTCAGCTTCATATTGCTCCATTGTTGAAGCAGCGCGGCACTTTCCGGCATATCCATCCAGAGAAAAAGCACCTGGGCGCCCTTCTTGCCGGACTCGATGAGTCCGACGGAATAGTCCGTAGTTCCTGTGGGATAGATTTTCATGTCAACTTCCCACTTTTTTTCTGCAAGGGCCTTCTTCATGTATTCCCCGCCGGCTCTTGCGTGCGCCACATCCTGCACCATGATATAGGCTTTATTGAACCCATGTTTCTGTTGAAGATCGGTCAAGATGGCCATGAAGTCGCCCATCATGACCGGCACATGACTCGTATTGCGAAAACAGTATTTGTACTTGTCGTAATTTTCCGCCACCGCTTTCCCGTACGCAGGCGTAAGGACTCCTGTCGTAAGGATACTGACCTTCTTGTGCTTGCTGAGCAGCGGCATGGCCGCAAGGGCAGCCTCCGAGCGCACAGGGCCGCCGACAATGAAATCCGCCTTCTTGTCAAGGATCAGTTTCTCCATTGCCAGCAGGGCATCCGCGACAGGAACGCTCGGTTCCAGATCCCTGGTGTCAATCACCTCTACCTTGAAAGGTCTTTTCTGCCCCGCGACATTCACGCCGCCGGCGGCATTGATTTCATCAACGGCGAGCTTGATCCCCCGTTCCGCATCCCAGCCGTACAAAAAAGCAGTTGCCAGCGGCGCGCCTATGACAATGGGCTTTCCCTGGGCAAAAGATGTAAACGGCATGCAAAATACAACCAGTACAACCATTAACAAGTGCGACAATTTGTTCTTCATGACCACCCTCCTTTTTTCTCGATTAGTGAATAAAGCATAATGGTTTCTCTTGATAGGGGTGTGCGACAAATTTATGGGTAACAATTTTACGCCACCGTCTGATGCTCCCAAAAATCTTCCCAGCGGTTGCTCAGAATGCTGCAGCTATTTTCCGCACCCTTAACCGTCCAGTGTATACTTGATTGTTTCAGACGCTGTGCGACCACGATTCGACATCCTACCTCCAGGACTCCAGAGTCTACGAAGAACCCACGTTTCCGAAAGACATATTATCAGACAGCGACGTCTTCGCCTCTGCGGCGTGAAACGCTTCCACCTGACTGCCGGCCATCCGTGATATACGCTCTACTGCTTTTGCTTCCATTTGAACATCTGCCAGGTGATACAAATCTTCTTGACCGAGACCGAATGGACGTCAGGCCCCAACATAGCTCACCATTGGCATCTGTCCGTGGGTTGTCTACGTCCACCCCCCAAAGAATAGCGCGAGTGGCGTCCGCGCCGCCCGGCGATGGGATTGCATACTTGAAAAGGAGCGGAGCCGAAACGGCTCCTGCCGCCTACTTCTTTGCAAACTGGGCAAGCCTTCCGCGGGCATCGGTGAAGTCCCCTAGACTTGAATAGCCGTATAGCGTCTCCAGCCTCAGCGCGTCGTCCAGAGGGCGTCCGATCAGTTCTAAGATGGTCTCCTTGGCGGACCGAACGGCGTTGCGGCTGTTGCCCCGTATCATGCGCGCCGTCTCCTCGGCGGCCTGCATCAGTTTTTCCGGCGGCACGATTCGGGTGACCAGTCTGAGGCCGAGCGCCTCCTGGGCCGTGACCTCCCTCCCTGTCAGGGTAAGATCGAGAGCCACGCCTACCCCGGCCACCGCCACCAACCGGACCAAGCCGCCATCGCCCTGGTGCAGACCAAGGCGTACTTCGAAGACACCAAATTTGGCCTTTTCGGAAGCGATGCGTATATCGCAGGCCAGTGCAATTTCCAATCCGGCACCGATGGCATAGCCGTTGATGGCGGCAATGATGGGCTTATAGAGACGGTGCTGCCCGCGGGTCAACCCGCCGCCGAGGCCATGGGGGATGTTCTTGCGCACATCCAGCATATTGGCCCCCTCCCACTTGGGGATGAAGGTCTTCAGATCGGCGCCAACGCAAAAAGCCCGCCCGCTACCGGTGAGTATGGCCACATCCAGGGCATCGTCACCGGCAAAATCTCGCCACACTTCCTCTAGTTCCACGTTGGTGGCCTCGTCGATGGCATTCATCGCCTCGGGTCGGTTGAGGGTAACATAGGCCACGCCCTCGCGTTTTTCATAGAGAACATTGTTCATAAGAATATACCTCCTTTTTGCATTGCCTACCAAGGGATGCCAACGTAGCTGTCCAGCCTGACCTTGGCAATGGTCAGGCTGGCGTGAGCGACGATCTTGCCGTTCATGCTGCAATGTCCGCGGAAGACGCCGACCACGGGGGTGAAGCGCCGTACCTCCAACCGTAGAGTGATGATCTCCCCCGGCGGGATCGGTGCGGTCAGACGGATCTTGAAAGAGGAGATGACTGTGATTTCGTCCTCCGTCAAGGGGCCGTTGGTGACTTTGAAAAACACTATGCCCAGTTGCGAAAAGGATTGCATCAGGTATGATCCGGCGAGAATTGCGCGCTCGGGAAAGTGGCCGACCAGTTCCGGCGAATTGCCGGTAACGGCCTTGGTGCCCTCGATCCATTCGCCGGGCATAAAGCCAGTAATCCTGTCCAGCAGCAGCATTGGATAGCGCTGGGGTAGGTATTTTTCTTTAAGCTCGGTGAAGCCGATCACGCGACTGTTTTCTGCCATATAGCTTTCCTCCCTGAGATGTCGTCTTGACCAATCCGTAACCCAGATCAGTCGTGAAAAACCGCAAATTCAGCCACTGGCATACGGGCACGGTCGAAACCGTTGATGGCTGCTGACCAGTCCGGATAGCCCAAGCTTACCGCACAGGCCAGCAGTCGTTCGGAGTCAATCCCCAAAATTTCCCGTATCTCGTTCGGGTAGTCGCTTATGGAGGCCTGGGGACAGGTCTCCAATCCCAGTGCCCGTGCCGCCAGCATCACGTTCTGTATAAACATTCCATAGTCCATCCAGGAGCCCAAGGCAAGGTCTTTGTGAATGAAGAACAGCAGCCCGACCGGCGCACCAAAGAAACTATAGTTGTTGTTCCATAATTCGGCGCGGTTACGCTTCACTCCTTGGGTGCTATACATCGCTACACCGAGCCCCATACGCCGGACCTTGTAAGGTTCAAACCATTCGACGGGGTAGTACTGGTAATCCGGGTGTTCTTGGACACCCTTCTCCCGGGCTTCCAGCAGAACCTTAGTGATACGGGCCTTGGTGGAGCCGGTCACCACCCTCACATCCCAAGGCTGCACATTGGCACCAGAAGGCGCCCAGCGGGCTGCATCAAGCACGGTGTTGATCATCCCCCACATCACCGGCCGATCCAAAAAGGCGCGCACGGAGCGCCGCTCCCGGATATTACGCAAAACAATGTCCCTGCTCGCTTCCGCTGGCGGCGCAGGCATCCCCTCCTCCTCGTTCATACTTTCCGCACCCCGTAAAAGTATCCGTTGTCCCGAATGATCATCTTGCTGCGCAAACCGCTGTCGATGGCCGCCTGATAGACAGAATCGTAGCGTCCATCGAAATAGCGGTCCACCATCTGTGGAAACCACACTGAGCGTTCCAGGTATTTGTAGTAACCTTCCTCTTTCACGCCTCCTTGGGTCAGAACGTAATAGGAGATCATCTTTTTAATATGGTCCATATGCATCAAGGACTCATCTTCGCGATAGCGGGCCAGCTTTCGCAGGACCCGATTAATAACCGGCTTGGGTTTGCGGATGATTGGACCGTGCCCTGGATAGATAACCTCCACGTTCAACCTGTCGATGCGCTCCAGCGTCTCGACCGCCCGGTCGAGGGCATCCTCTCCTTCGACAATGGGATTAATGACCCCCATATCCCCATGCCATAATGCATCCGCACTGAAGAGAGCTTTCAACTCCTTAGAATATAGAAGCATCTGGCCGCGGGAATGTCCAGGGCCATAGATCGCCTGTAGAACGAGGGGGCCGAAGCGGATTTCATCGCCCTCGCGTAGCCCCTTATCGACCTTAAAAAAATCCGCCCAAGTGTCGTGAAAGCGCCACCATGTGCCAATGTCGTCCCGCGTATTGATGCGGCGCTTTTCTTCCTCGTGCATCCAGACTTCGCAACCGGACTGCTCGATAAAATAACTGTTGCCACCAGCATGATCGCAGTGGCAATGAGTGTTCACAATCAAGTCAACGTCCGCCGGCCCGACACCGAAAGATCGGAGCACTGCAATGGTCTCCTGCAAATCGCCTTTATAGCCGGTATCGATCAAGGTCATCTGCGGGGACTTAGATATGAAATGATTGCAGCTCAGCCAATCCCGCTGGATGAACCAAGCGCCCGGCGCTATCTCAACGACTGACCACATAATCTCCTCCCTACACGCCAACAAGCCCGTCGGAACCGTTGCCCCCCGGCTTAACCCTGAAGCTATCGGCTGGCAGCTGTGCAAGGCTCTCCGGGTGGTAGTACACCCGGGCGCGGGCGCGCATGTCGGTAAACATTCCCTGCTGTTCCCGCTGTCGAAGTCTTTCCCGCATGCGGTCAATGCGCGCCCATTCCAGCAGCAGGCGCTTGTTGCCCTGGGGGGTATTGACGGCCAAGTCAACTTCCCGTACCAGATCCCGGGCCTCGTCCGGTTGAATCACCGGATGTTTCCAGACCAGATAGCCGCCGGTCCATTTACGGAAATCCCAGTCGTTAATAAGATTTCGTTTCAGCATGTTGTAGTACAGAGGGGTGCCGGGCATGGGCAGGAGGATGCTGAAATATGTGTAGATCGGTCCCAACTCCGCCAACCGTTGCGTTGCTCGCCGGATGCTCGCCGGCGTATCGTTCTCGAAACCGATGATATAGGTGGCGGACAACCGGATGCGCAGGTCGTCCATCTGGCGCACCGTTTCCTGAATGTGGGCACAGTTGGTCGTCTTCTGTACCAGATTAAGGTTGACGTCGTTCAGAGATTCCACGCCCAGTTGCGCCATGGTCAGCCCCCGGTCGGCAAGCCATTTCATACCGTCCAGCCCCTTGGCTGTCAGCGCCTGAAAACTGGTCATCATGGTGAAAGGCAGGCCGAATTCGTGCAACAGTTCGATGATCTGCTTGCCCACCTTCGAGAAGGGTCGAACGTCTTGGTTTACCAGGTGCACCGACACCACGCCCTCCTCCTTATAGCGTTCCAGCACTTTGCGGACATTGGCCACGGAAAAAGTCGGTTCGCCCCCTGGCTGGAAAACCGGATCGGCACAGAAAATGCAGTTCTGTGTACAGCCCCGTTCCCAGAAAAGATGGCCAATTTTGATTTTGTGGGCGAGATAAGTGGACTCGTTAATCAACAGAGGGTGTTCGATTTCCGCCGGTTTGATGGGCGACATATCCATGGCTTCCCGGAAGGTCGTCTCCGCATAGCCCCAGTAGAGGCGGTCGAAAACCTCCCGGATGAGCGGCGTGGCCGTCATAACGCCGTAGCCGCCTAGCCATACCTCCCGTACGCCATACTCTTGGCGCGCTCTCTCCGCCAGTTTCAGCGCCCAAGGGATCGTCCAGGTGTAGGCGGTGATCGCCAACACCTGGAACTGCCTGCTGGCGAGGGCCGCCTCGATTTCCGCCTGCATCGGCAGTTCCAGATAAGTTGGCCCCGGCACATTAGCCGACAGGAAGGCCACATCGTAGGAACGGGACTTTATCGAAGGCTGGTATTCCTCCGGATAGGTGAGCGGATGATGTGCAAACCAGTCCAGCCGGCCATCCTCGGTGATGCAGGGGATGTCGCCGCCATAGCCCTCGTTCTCGTAGATGTCACGCGGCGCAGTGGTAAAGAGCACTTCCTCTGGCCGCGGAATGTAGCCAGTCTTGTTGGTGTACTCAACCCATCCCGAACGCCGGGGCCGGTCGGCCAAATGTAAACTAATAGGTTGCATGTTTCCCATGATTTCTCCTCATCAATATTCAGCCCGTCCAATACACTGATAACTGATACCGCATTCGCGCCACGCTCAATTGCGCTTTGTTACGAAACCAAACCGCCCCTCTCCTTCCATTCTCCGTTTTGATTTCCGCCGCCCACCACCGCACCAGCCTGCCAATCCGCCGTCAGCACGATGCGCTTCAAGCCTGTCCTCCGTTGCCTTACATCGTCGAAACTGGCAGCGATGGTCTGCATGGACCGGGTTTCGATAAAGGGCCGAATCTGTATGTCTCCTGCCACCACATGCTCGATCACGCGCGGATACAGTGCTGGATCGCAACCCCAGCTGCCGACGATCTCGGCGTCATAGGCCATGACCTTTGACATAGCGTAGCGTAACTCGCCGGGAGCGTAGCCGACCAGCACCAGCTTGCAGGCGAAAGTAAGTAGGCTCAGGCCCAGTTCTTGGCCGGTCAAGGTTCCGCTGACCTCGAAAATTTTCCAGGAATAGCGGGGATTGATGCCGCGTTTTTTACAGGCGCCCCAGATGTCGTGCCGGATGTCGTCGACGTTCCGGTCACCGATAGCGATGGGTACATCTACGCCATAGGGGACGAGGGCTTCCAACCTGGCCTGGTCGCGCGCGATGCCGACCACTATCTCGGCCCCCATGTGCGTCGCCCATTGGGACAGATAAACTCCAAGCCCACCGGTGGCACCGATTACAATGACTTTGTCGCCCGGTGCGACGCCTGCCCGAAGCGCCGCCTGATAGGGCGTCGACACTGCATCCGCCACCACGGCGAGGCACTCCAGGGAGATAGGGCTATCCTCCGGCACCGGCGCGAGTTCTCGAGCGGGAACAACGACATGGCTCGCAAACCCGCCTTGGATACCGTAATTTCCTCCCAGCATGCGCTGGCGCACACAGCGATTCGCGCGGCCGGCGCGGCAAAGTTCGCAGTTACGGCAAGGAATGATGGTCGGCACGACCACTTGCCGACCTTGCAGACCGCCGCGCACAACGCGGCCGCTAATTTCGTGGCCCAGTGTCAACGGCGGCGTAACCACCGGCGCCACGTTACCGAAAAAGTAGCCTATATCGGTCCCGCAGATGCCGCATGCGGCAACTTCGACTAGGGCGTCCTCGGGGCCAATTTCCGGCAGCGGTTCGTCAACCCTCTCAAAACGGAAGGGACGGGCCGGTTTCTGCTGCGGAACCATACGCCAAGCGTGGAAGCTTGCGGTCACGGCCATGATTTATTCCTCCATGATTTGTCCCCCGTCAGCAGGGCCATACAGACGGCCCGCTGACGGTCGCGCGCTGTCTCCTTGTCAACGCAGCCCCATACGGATTTGAGGGCTCGCGTGACCGTTCCTCCCAAGAGGGCAAGCTCCTGAGCCGCTGCCCATACTTGGCCGGAGAAATCCGGACCGTCGAAGACACGGCCTACTAAACCCATCTGATGGGCTATCCGTGTCCCTGTCCTAATCCCAAGCAGCAGTTCCCAAGCGTAGGCGCAAGGCAATTCCCGGACGAGCGTAAAAATCGCCCCCCAAGCAGGAATGATTCCCTCTCGGACCTCCGGCAGAGCAAACACCGCACGCCGGTGAGCCCAGCGCAGGTCGCAGGCCAGAGCTACTTCGAATCCTCCTCCCAGCGCCAAGCCGCCCACAGCGGCGACAGTAGGAACAGGCAACATGATCAGAGCATTGATTAGCGCCTGTCCTGCGCGCAGGTAGCGTTCCATATCAGCCGGTTCGCTGGCACGCAAGACGGGCAGATCCGCCCCCAGGCAAAACGTCTTGGCACCGCCGGTCACCAAGACCAGCCCCAACGATTCGTCGTGCGCCAGCGCCTCCACTTTGGCCAACAGCCCCATCACCCGGGCTTCGGTCAATATCAGCCGGTCTTCTTCCCCCTCCGCGAGGGAAAGCAAACCCACGGCATCACCCCCTCCCCCTACTGCGGTGGAATCTTGTGCCTTCCATTGCATAGCGTCGCTGGACGATGTCATAGCGCCTCAATCCTAGGGATAGACTCGGCGGGCGCGGAAGCCGCTGCTAGCGAGGCGACCCGAACCCAAAGCTCAATGCAGTTGTCGCCGGGAAAGAAAGATTGTGGAGATTGACATTGTCCCGACACCGCCGTCAGCGCCACTCCCACGGCAAGGCCCTCCCTGTGCGCGGGAGTCAAACCTAAACATAGCGACGCCTTCCGGTCGAGGCAAATCACGACCGCACCCTCTGCTTCCGCCCGAACAACGAACAGAAGGTCTACTCGGCCAGCCGCGAAGAAACGCAGCGCTGTGCAAAACAGCACCAAGGGCCAATCTGCCGCCCCCCCTAGGGTCAGTACCGGCCCGCAGATATTGCGGCTACGGGCCAAGTTGGAGCCGACAATGTTGTAGCCGCAATTCGAAAACAGGGTTGCCGAAGCAGACTTGCCCCCTCTCTGGGCGTAGGAACGCAGGTATTGCTCCCGAGTGCCCGCCGGTCCTAGATCAGTGGCGATGAGGAGTCCGACATTGCCGGGTTCGCGGTCTATGCGTTCTTGATCGATACTGGCGGCGGCGCAGGTCCGATTCAGGGCCAAGATGCCTTGCACAGCGGCCTTGTCGATATAGCGTTGCTGGGTGCGCCGCATGAAAGCCGCCACCAAGCCTTCCTCTTTACAGGAGGCTTTACCCGGCTGCGCCGGAAGCCAAAGCGGCGGGGATGTCTGGTCTGGAGCGGCGATCCAGCCTGCCGCGGACACCGGCACCGTTGCAACGGTTGCGCTCATGGATTGATCCTGCCTTTTCCGGGATACCTGCACAGCACTTCCTCCATTCCTTACTCCGGTGAAACCTCGCAGCCAAGTCTCGCGATGGAGCTTCCCGGTCGAACACTTTCAGTTAATATACAGTCAGACCTGCCACTATGCCCGTTTTTGCCCCCCATCAGCATATGATGCGCACCCACCGGCGCTATGTTAAGCCGCCAACCTGCCTATCACCACCACACCGTTGGCACCACCGAATCCGAACGAATTGCTGACCGCATAATTCACGCCATTCAAGAAGCGCGGCTTTTCCACCACCAAGTCCATCTCGAACGCCACCTCATCCGGCAAGACATTAAGGGTAAAGGGGACGATCTGCTCCCGCAACGTCATGACGGTAGCAACGCATTCCAGCGCCCCAGACGCGCCCATAGCATGGCCCACCGCCGCCTTAATGGAAGTAACGGGCAAAGCGGTCACCCTGTCGCCAAACACACTGCTGAGAGCCAAATATTCCGCGTTGTCGCTCAGTGCCGTTCCGGATCCATGCAGATTGACGTGGCCAATATCCGCCGGTCGCAGACCGGCATCGGCCACCGCCGCCGCCATTGCCATGGCAGCCCCCGACCCTGTCGGGTCCGGTGCCGTGATGTGGTAATTGTCGTTGTTGTACCCGGCCCCCAGGCAGATCGCGTAGGGCTTGGGTGCGCCGGCCCGGCCCGGCCGCTCGAGGACTAAGAATCCCGCCCCTTCACCGAACAAGGCGCCGTCTCGGGCACGGGAGAAGGGTTTAGGAAGTCCGGTCGTTAGGGTCGACAACGCGGTGTGACCCAGATACTTCATCCGATCCAGGCTATCAGCGCCACCGGCGATCACAATGTCATAGCCGCCGTGGCGGATCATGTCGCAGGCCAAGGCGATAGCATGGGTGGCCGAGGCACAGGCCGTGGATACCATCGACACCGCCCCCGGCAAGCCATAGCGATCCTCGAAAAAACGGGTCAGGCTGGCCAAGCTGGGGTTGGCGTCGTTCTCCCCATCGAGCGCCGCCAATGTCTCGTCAGGAACCAGCGCCGGCATCACCAGGGACATGCCAAGGGAAGTGCCAACCACCAACGCGACTTTGCCCTGCCAAGACCCTATGGCCCTGAGATTGATCCGCACATCCTTCAGTGCCTCGTCCAAGGCGGCTGCGGCGAAGAGCTGTATCCGCGACTTGATCCCGTCCCGGGCCGCCCGTTCCAATAACTCAGGGGAGGAGCGAACTACCCCGGCGAGAGAATTGCGCAAGGCCTGTCGGGGAAACTCCTTGATCTCTTTAATACCACTCTCTCCCTGCAGCAAAGCCTGCCAGAATGCGGGGACACTCTCCCCCAAGGAAGAGATGCATCCCATTCCGGTCACAACAGGCGCTCCCACTCTGGCACTCATGGTCATATCCCTTATCCCTCCTCATGCCGCCATCTTTTACCTATTTAAACCTCTGCTGCAGACGCGATGCGACGAATTCAGTCAGCCTGTCCACACTGATGAAATGGCCCTCGCCGATGTCGACATCGGCGACTTTGATTTCGAAGACCTCGGCCACCAGCGTGGCCAGTTCCACAAAGCCGACGGAATCCATGCCCAAGTCAGCGCCTAATTCTGCGCTGCCCGAAATCTCGTCTGCCGAATCTGCCAAGAAAAGATCCTCGACAAGCATGCTCTTGATACGATCGATGATTTCCTGTTTTCCCATTGCACCCCCTACTTTCCTATTTTAGTTCACCAAGTAAGTTCGGACTATCGCTCAGTGGGAGCGGTTTCCTCTTGAAAAAATACCTTCCATCCGCCAGCGACAGCACAATTTCCGCTGGCACCAATCGGGCTGGCAGATTGCGACGGCAGTGGGCAACCAACTGACGCTCGAAGCCGGAGGCTTCGCCAGCGCGATAAAATACCATTGCCCGTAGATGGTCCTCGTCGTTGCCCACCGGCTCCACCTGTGCAATGACAACGCCGGCAAAGCATTCTATAACCTTCTCAATCTGCACCAAGTTGATAAGCCGGCCCCGATGCTTGATCCGACGGTCCAACCGCCCCTGTATGGTCAAGTAGCCGGCCTCATCTAAGCTGGCCAAATCCTGCACGGTTAGCCAGTCGTCCGACTCCAACGGTGTGTCGTCGAAGAGATAGCCGTTCATGCGCGAGGGCGTACGCACCCGTAGCAGGCCCGCCTCGCCGGGAGGGCAGGGCTGCCCCTCTGGATCCACCACCTCGATGGCTATGCCTTGCAAGGGCAAACCCACCGAGTCGGGACGCAACAGCAATTGCCCGGCAGGCAAGGTGGACACCCTTGGCCCTACCTCGGTGGCGCCGTAGGTAACGAATACCTCTGCCTCGGGGAATACGGCGCGGATCTTTTCCCGCAGGGGGTAGCGACAACGGTCACCACCAATGCCGATCTTACGTAAGTGGCGCAACGCGACCCGTTCCTCCTCCGGGCAATTGTCGATAAGCCATTCGAACAGGGCCGGACTTCCCAAACAGACCTCCGGCCTGGCGGTATCGATGGCTTCTCGGATGCTGCGGGCGGTGTTATGGGCTGGAAGCACCAAACTGCCCCCAGCCACTAGAGCTCCCAACGCCGAGGCGATCAGCCCGTAGCTGTAGCTGACATCGAGAATCTGCAACGCCTTGAACGGCCCAGCAATGCCAAAGCTGGCGACATGTGCGCGGGTATTAAAAAGGATAGCACGATGGCTGAGACGGACAAATTTCGTGTTGCCGGTGCTACCGGAGGTGGGCATCAGTAGCAAGTCGTCGTCCGGTGTGCTTTCCGGTGGCATGTGTAATGCGGACGCCCGATCGGGGATGGTGAACGGCAGCATCCATTGCATACGTTCCGTTCCTTGCCGCCAATCTCCCCATAGCGCAACTTCCCCGTCGCGGGAACGCCGATCCGAAAACACAAACACCGGAAAGCGTTCGCCCAAGACATCGAAAACACGCTGGCCATTTGCTTCCGTGGTGATCACCGCGGCGGGCCGCAAGCGTTCCATCAGCGAGGAAAGGGAAATGCCTCGCAAGCTGATATCGATTGGAGATAAAGCCGCACCGCAGCGGGAAACGGCAAGCAATGCGACGAAAAACTCTTCGGAGAGACCGACGAACGCGGCGATGCGGGCTCCCTTGCCTATCCCTGCCGCTTGCAAATGCAGAGATAGGGTCAGACTGGCGGCATCCAATGCTCCGAAACTAAGAGTCGTGAACTCGCCGAGCAGGTGCAATGCAATGTTCTCATTACGGTCGCGCCGTAGACATGCCTGATGAAGAAATGTCATCCCCCAACCTCCCTCAGCCTTTGGCAACACAGATGCTGGACCCATCCTGTTCAATCCGGACCGGCGGCATTACATGTCGCTGGAATGATTCCTCCCGGCTATGCAGTGAATTTTCAATTTGGACAAGAGTGATCCAAATCATGCTTTTTTGCCTTTTTCTACTCTAACCCGTACTCCTTGATTGCTATCTCACGCATTTTGAATTTTTGGACCTTTCCCAAAGGCGTTACCGGAAAATCTTTGACAAATTTCACGTACCGGGGAAGATGAGAGGCGGGGAGCTTATCCCTGCAATACCGGCCGATTTCTTCTTCAGTGACGGTGCTTCCTTCCTCTGGTATGATCCATGCGGCCACTTCCTCCCCCATCTTCCTGTCGGGAACCCCGATGACTTGGGCGTTCAATATCTTCGGATGGCTAAATAGAATTTCTTCGATCTCCGTGGGATAAATGGTTTCACCTCCCTTGTTAATCACCTCTTTCATACGTCCTGAAATTCGAAAATAACTCAGATTATCCATGGTGCCAAGATCGCCGGTATGAAGCCATCCTTCAGCATCAATGGCATTTGCAGTCGCAGCAGGCATCTTGTAATATCCTTTCATATTAAAGCCCCTTCCACAGATTTCACCGATGGTGCCTATATTGGCTTCCCTACCAGAAACCTGGTCGATGATCTTAACCTCCACCCCGGGAAGAGGCTTACCTATGGTGGAGACTCTCAACTCGAGTGGATCCTCGGGACGTGTCATTGTGAGCCAAGAAGAAGCTTCAGTCTGTCCATATCCAATCATGATCTCTCTTACACCCATCTCTTCTACGATCCTCTTCATCACCTCCATAGGACACTGGGCTCCTCCCATAATTCCCGTGCGAAGAGATATTAGATTAGAGTTTTTATATCTCGGGTCCTCCATCAGAGCAATGAATGCACCTGGAGATCCGTAGATTGCTGTGCATTTTTCCTTCTCGATCGCTTCAAGAATCCTTCCTGTATCGAAGGTGTTGGATGGGATGACAAGGGTTGCCCCTTTGATCACTGCTGCCAAGGTTACACAGATACAACCGAACATATGGAAAAGAGGAACGGATAGGCAAAGTCTATCTTTTTCGGTCAACCTCTGATTTTCAGCACTTGCTAAGGTGGCATTCATAATTCCGAAGTGGGTCGACTTCACTCCTTTGGGGGCTCCTGTTGTCCCGGAGGTGTAGAGAATGGTGACCACGTCGTCTTCACTGGAACAAAGTTGCCTTTCAGAAAGCAAAGTGTCGGGAACATCGGTCCCTGCTTCCAAGATATTATTCCAGTTGAACATACCCGGAGAGGAGCAGTCGGATGTTAAGATAATGTTTCTAAGCTCTGGCAGTTTTGAAGAGTTAATTTGTCCGGGGATTGAAACGGAGACCTCTGGGCAGAGACGATGTATCGCGTCTATATATTCGGATCCCTTTAAACCCTCAGCCAGAACAAGGTATGTTGAGTCGGATTGTTTCAGGATATACTCAAGCTCCTGAACCTGAACATTGGTATCTATGCTGATAAGAATCCCTCCAATCTTGGCTACCGCGAATTGGGTGATGATCCATTCGAAGTTGTTAGGCGCCCAGAGGGCCAGGTGCTCTCCTTTCTCAAAGCCAAGTTTCAAAAGCCCTTTGGCTAGCTGATTTGTTAGTCTCAGAAACTGCTTGTAGGAAAGTCTCTTGCTATTAGAAATATCAACCAGAGCTTCTTTTTCTGGATATGTTGTAGTCACCTCATCCAAAAGGCTTCCCACCGACATTCTGAACAACTTCATTGTCCACCTCATTTGAAATCATCTTGGATAGTCGTAAAATTTAAGGGAAAAATAACCAATTATACTTTGTAAAAGGTAATTACAGATTTAAGCGCTTCCACCATCTTTAAAAAAAAGGGAATCTTTAAACATTTTCCAGATGAGAATAGATCCTCTCGTAATACATATAACAATACGGCTCAAGGCATTACAGTCGGTTTCTTTCCTAAACCTACCCACCTATTTTGCATCACCTAAGAAACCTGACAAAAAGGAAGTTGTCTTTGTCAATGATTTCCCGCTGGGTGCTTCCGGCTACAATCTTCTTCTCTCTTGGCGTTGCTTTAGTATTCTTTGTTTGAATTCCCAGAATAAAGCAACCTATGTGCCAAAAATAAAAAACGGTTTTTTAGAATAAATTGCCATATAACAATTCGAAACCATGCAAAATATTTCAGAGCGGCAAAAAGCCGGCATAAAAAACGGGCGTGGCCGTACTGAAAGAAACTTTCATTGATAGAAAGATTCTTTCACCTCACTTGATCAACAAGGCGCTCGCCCTGCTGGAGACAATAAGGTTGTATTTACGGATCTTGCTGCGCAAGGTAGGGAGGGAAATCCCCAACAGGCGGGCAGCTTCTGTCCGATTCCCGCTTACATGCGACAAGGCTTTCTGAATCTGCTCTCGTTCCATAACGGGCAGCGAATAATCCGATAGATTCTGCGGGGAAAGAGGGCTGTTCTTCTTCAAAATCTTTTCAATATCTTCTGCAAGAATTACATTGCCTCGGGCTTTTACCACAGCTTCCACAAGCACATTCTC
Organism: Syntrophales bacterium; assembly: GCA_023229765.1. Taxonomy (NCBI): domain Bacteria; kingdom Pseudomonadati; phylum Thermodesulfobacteriota; class Syntrophia; order Syntrophales; species Syntrophales bacterium. Next base: position 29,883 of record JALNYO010000024.1, read on the forward strand.
CAACTCCCGGACATTTCCTTTCCAGGGATGGAGGCTCAAACATTTCAGTACGCCGGGATGCAATCTGCATACATCGGTGCCCAGTTCCATATTTATTTTTCGCAGAAAGTGTCTCGCCAGATGGGGGATGTCGGAGATTCTTTCCCGGAGCGGAGGAACATTGATAGACACAACGTTCAGCCGAAAGTAAAGGTCTTCCCGGAACTTGCCCTGCTGCACAAACGCCGCCAGATTGCGATTAGTCGCCGCAATGATGCGACAGTGCGACTGCAAGATCTTTTGCCCGCCCACCCGCATGTATTCGTGGCGCTGCAGAAAACCCAGGAGCTTCCCCTGCAGGGCTAAAGGCAGTTCTCCGACCTCATCCAAAAAGAGGGTGCCGCCGGCGGCCAGTTCGATCTTCCCTTTTTTTGTGTACTCAGCGCCGGTATAGGCGCCCTTTTCATGGCCGAAAAGTTCGCTCTCCAGCAATGTTTCGACAACAGCCGAGCAATCCAGAGTGATGAACGGTTCGCCGGCGCAATCCCTGTTTTGATGAATCATGCGGGCGATCAATTCCTTGCCTGTGCCTGTCTCGCCCTCAATCAGCACCGAGGCCCGATTCTGGCAAAGCAGACCTATCATCTTGAATATATCCCGCATTTCCTTGCTTTTCCCGATAATGGCGTCTCTGTTCATTGGCTGCCACTTTTCCCTGGCAAGCGAGGCTTCCCTTTCAAGCCTGAGGGTGTGGAGGGCGCCATTGACGGCTTTTTCTATCTCATCGGCATCGAGGGGTTTGTGTATGTAATCATAAGCCCCTCTTTTCATCGCCTGAATGGTCGTATCCATGTCCTGAAAGGCGGTGATCATTATCACCTTGGCCAGATTGTTGCGGCTTCGCATCTGGCTTAGCACCTCCAAGCCATTCTGGTCGGGAAGACGAATATCCAGGATGATCACCTCCGGATTGAAGCTTTCAAAAAGGGCGATCCCCTCCTGGCCTGAAGAGGCCGCGCTTAGCTCATGGCCTTTTTCACTCAGGAACATGGTCAGGGTTTCCCTGATGGAACATTCGTCATCTACTACCAGTATCTTAGGCATGCACCCCCCCCCTTGGTAAATATATATGAAAAGAGGCGCCAGAGGGGTCGCGGTTTTGCGCCTTGATCCACCCTCCGTGGGCCTCGACAATCCGTTTCACATTGGCCAGCCCCAGACCGGTGCCATTGCTCCTTGTGGTAAAAAAAGGCTTAAAGATATCCTCCATATGCTTCCTGGGTATTCCCGGGCCATCATCTTCTACAATCACCTCGACTGTGGGCTTGCCGTCACATAAACCGCTCCTGCTTGTTACCAATATCTCCCCTCTTTCCCGACAGGCCTCGATAGTATTGAGCAGCAAGTTAATAAACGCCTGTTCCAGTTTTTCCTTATCCGCCATTATTTCCGATATTTCCGGGGCAAGGCAAAAGAATGGGGAGAGCTCTTTTTCCTTAAATTTCATCTCGAGCAGTTCTTCGCAGGCAAAGAGAATCTGATTAACGTAACAGGGCTTGAATTCGAACTGCAATGGCTTGGCAAAATCCAGCAGTTCCGTCAATATCCGCTCCAGTCTGAGCACCTCCTTGATGGATATCTCCACGCGCCGTTGGTCATTGCCGCGCAACTGTGGATTTTTGTTGAGTATTTGAATATTCATCTTAACCGCGGAAAGGGGATTCCTGATCTCGTGAGATAGCGAAGTGGTGATCTGGCCGATGTAGGCCATCCTTTCCGCCTCCCGAATTCGCTGCTCCATCTCCACCCTTTTGGTAATGTCCCGACAGATGCCGATATTGGAAAGCTGATTTTCATAGCGGATGACCTTGGCCATGATTTCTGTAGGAAAACGGTGACCATCCTTGGTAAGCCGTTTGTATTCAAATATGGGATGAGAGCGCCTCCTGTTGAGACTATCCGCATAGATTTCGATGACCTTCTGTTGATTCTCCGGGGCTATGAACAGATAAAACTTTTGCCCAATAACCTCTTCCTGTTTATATCCGTGCATCTGGCAGAATGCCTTGTTGGCAAAAACAATCGCCTCCTTCTGAATGACAAAATATCCATCATTGATTTCCTCAACCAGGGTTTTATATTTTAATTCCGATTCCTTCAGCTCCGCGGTCCGGTCTTTCACCTCCCCTTCAAGCCGCTGGGCATACTCCATAATCTCTTTTTCATGCATATTCTGAAAAAGATCGCTGAAGCGGTGAATGGTATAGGCCAGACATTTGTTGATTTTGGATATTGCGTTATGAAAATCTTTAACATTGGCTGCGTTTGCCAAAAGGGGAAACATGATCGTCCGGTACAGCTCAAAGGCCTTTTGCACATCAGAAAGCAAGAACCCGGATCCCAAGCGCATGCGAGTGATTTTATTTATGAATCGATTTATATAGCTGAAGTCATTATGAAGCAGAACATGGGTATTGGCATCGAATGCCCCGGTCACCGTACCCACCAATTCTTTATGGGGTCTCCGGGAATATTGCTCACCCTCCTCAGCATGCAGCCTGTCAGCCCATTCCGCAATGATTAGCGAGCGGTTGCATTGGATAAACTCTGATAGATCAAAGCCCATTGCGCTTCCATTTTTAATTAATGCGCTTCTGTAATTATTGGATAAGGAGTTGTTTTTTACAGGGTGGGTATATGAATATAAAATTTATCTGTCAAGAGGATTTTGACAGCAAACTGAACGTAATTTTTTCAATAACGCTTCACCAATGCCGCACCACGAAAATAATGGCGGAGTATCTCCTCGGCAGTGAATCCCCGGGAGGCCATCGCCGCGGCGCCGATCTGGCAGAGGCCAACTCCGTGCCCCCAGCCTGCCCCGCGCAGAACAAAACCGGAGGGCGCCCCGGAAAAACCGCTTTTGCTCTCGACGACAAAGGCGCTGCTGTAGAGATGGCTGGGAGAAAGCCAGCGGCGGATTTCCAGCTCTTTGCCGACGACCACTTTGGCCTTTGTCCCTTCGATGCGCAGGGAACTGATTCTGCCGGAAGGCCCCCTTTGCAGCGGAACGAGGTTCTGCAGAACGCCAAAATCGATGCCCGATTTCCGGCGGATTATCTCTTCCAGCTCCTCCCTTTTGTATTCGACGCGCCAGCGGAAAAAATCGGCTGTTTTTCTGTCATAAGCGGGCAGGATTTTTTTCAGCAGCATTTCATCCTTCACATTGCACCAGGAATCAGGCGTGGATAGAATCCAGTCTGCCGCCTCCGGCTCCGTGCGAAGCGGGGGAAATGGCCTTGCCGAATCGCAAACATGGGAGAGGTAGGGAACATCCTTGGGCGCCCAGCAGGTCCGATAGTCTTCCGTCATCCCGCCGCACGCCTTGTGATACCTGGCATCGCAGATCTGACCTTCATAAATCAGAAATACCCCCCGCGTCGCCCGTACCGCCGCTGCCGCGTTGCCACCTGCCCTGTTGCCTGTTCCCTGATAGCGCTGACAGTGATCATCCGCACAGACATCGAAAAAATCATGATCCTCCCGTTCATACCAGCGGATCACCTCTTTTTCGCCATTGGCGCCGTAATTTTCGCAACCGCCAATTTTTTCTGCCTTTTCCTTGCGCTGGAGCATCGCGACAAGCCAGCTTCTCGACGCTATGGCGTGGGCATGGAGAAATTCCGGCGGGGCGTCATCGCTCATCTCCGACGAAACGACGCTTTGCAGATAGGTCTCGACGGGAAGCTCGTTTATCGCCGTTATCTTTCCGTCGTCAGAGGCCAGAAAGGTCAGATCCCCGGGGAAGGTCTGTTTTTCCTGCTGCTCCCAATGGAAACCGACGCCGATCGTTACCTCGTTTATCGTAAAGTTTGCATTTTTTTCTGCGAACAGTCTCAGCTCGGGCGCCTTGATGATTTCCCGGCCATGTTCATCGCAAAAAACGGCGGCGTTTCCCTGCGGACGAACGACAAACTCCCCGCTCAAGGCTATCCCGTTCGGGCGATAAAAACCGCTCAGCCTTCCTCTTATTTCCGGGTAGCGATCGCAGATCCCCACCTTTATTCTTGGCTCTTCCATCCTTCTTTCCCAATCAGTGCTTAAAGATCACAATGAAAGCCTTGAAAGCCATTTTAATGTCGTTAAAGCTCCGAAGCATCAGGAGCCTTTTGAGCAGATAAGAAGGCCGCCAGTAAAACATCCTGAAGACTTTCCTGTAATATTCGGCTATTTTCTCCCGGCTGATAGTGGGCAGCTCCATTACCATGTTGGAAAAATCATACTTGGACCAGTCCTCTGATTTCAAGTAGCCGTTTTCCTTTGCCCAAGTAAACATTCTGGTCCCGGGAAAAGGTGTTGTAATATTAAACAACGCAATGTCCGGGTCAAGTTCAAAGGCGAATTTCATTGTTTCTTTTATTGTTTGCTCTGTTTCGCCGGGGTTTCCCAGCATGAAGGTTGTCCGGCATTCAATGCCGGTTTTTTTTGTCATTTTAACGGCATTTAGGGCCTTTGCGCGGTCTATCTTTTTATTGATGTTTTTCAGTATCTCCGCGCTGCCCGATTCAATGCCATACATGATCTGATGGCACCCGGCTTTTTTCATGGCAATAAGGGTTGCCTCATCGATCGTGTCCACCCGGGAAAAGCAGACCCAGGTGATGTCTATTTTGTTTTCAATTATTTTACTGCATAATTCCATTACTTTATTTCTGTAAACGGTGAAGGTGTCATCGTAAAAAAGTATTTCCTTGATTCCGTAATTGCTAACCAGCATCTGGATTTCCCTGATCAGGTAATCCACCGAATGCATCCTGACCTTTCCTCCGAGAAAAGAACCGAAACAGTATGTGCATTTGCCGGGGCAACCGCGGCTGGCCAGCATGCTTATGGCCGGAAGCCTTTTATAGGCGCCGAGCGTCGGGACGTATTTTTCTATCTTTAATTTTTTATATGCGGGAACGGGCAGAGTATCAAGGTCCTCGATCAGAACGGAATCAGGATTATGCACGCATAATCCTTTAGTTTTGTAGGAAAGCCCGGGGATGGTCTCAATATCCTGGCCCTTTAAAAACCTGTAAAAAGAATCCTCCCCCTCGCCTCTGAAAACATAATCGACGAATTCATGCGACAGGACCTCCGCCGGCAGGACCGTAGGATGCACCCCGCCAAAAATTATCTTCGCCTGGGGGAATTTTTTACGGCATTCCCGGCCAATATCGTAGGCGTTCATAATGGCGCTGGTCATGGAAGTGATGCCGATTATGTCAGGCAAACCTTTAATGCGAGCCACCTGTTCAGCGGCACTGCCGGGCTCAATATTCATGTCGAGGATTTCGGAGTTTATACCCTTTGATTCCAGGTACGATGCAATATAAGCCAGCCCCAGCGGGGGCATGGCGCCCTGGATGCTGGTCCAGATGTTGCCTTCTCTGGAGAAGAGATACGGATTTATCAGCAGAATTTCCATCGTCGGCCTTTTTCCCTTAATGCAAAGAATTTCATTTGACGATCCTCAACTCCTGTTTATCCGCACGTTCCAGAAGTTCAAAAACCAGCATGGCCATATCGCCCACGATCCGTCCACATTCATGCACCCGTTCGCCCTTATAAAAAGCCCTGACCTGTTCCCGGTCCTTCCAGTCCACCCCGGCGATTTCCCGGCAAAGGATGCTCCCACAGTCTTTGGCGATTTCCCGCCGGAACCGCTCCAGAATCTCCTGGGCGTAGGACCACATCTTCGGGTCCTCCCGCTCATCCTCCGAAGCGCGGCTGAACCTCAGCCCGATCACCGCCACCGCTCCGGCAACGGCGCCGCAAACCTCTCCGTTTCCACCGAGCCCCCCGCCGAAGGCCCCCATAGCCCTGATCACCTCGTCGTCTTTCCTATTGAGCTTCTGCTGCCCGACCGCCAGCACGGCCTGACTGCAATGAAAACGCTTCACCATCATCAGCTCGACGGCTTTATCCCTCATCTCTTCGTTGGTCACCTGTTACCCCCAATTCATTATTTTTCGAAATGCTAACCGCCAATAAGCCGGTCGCAAAGCCTTTACTCCCCTCGAACGGTCATTATTTGTGAGCCTTAATCGTAAAACACATGGATTACAAGCTATCATTGCTCATCCGGCTGTGGCTGTCAATGCGTAATTGGCGATTATCATATATTTTCAAGGAAGGTCTTTGTGGACAGGCCCTTTGCTTTGGATTTTTGTAAAATTTGTGCTATAAACCACGGCTGCCCGGTTAATGATGGCTGGCGTCCATCAAATGCTTTGTTTTTTGTATGAAAATCCCCCCATCCCCCCTTTGGCAAAGGGGGGTAAGGGGGGATTTTCATGCTTCGTTGTGCCCCACGGGCATGGGGGTTTATAATAAATGAAAGGGGGAAGAGAGGATGGGCAACTGTTGTGCCCCGGGAGCGCCTAAAATAATCACTCTCATCGTGGGCAGCGAACTGGTGGGTTTGATCGGAGTTGAACAGGCCTTTCTGGATGTAAAGAACCTCGATCTGGATGATGAAGAAGTTGCTGAAAAACTGTTGGAAATGGCGAAGAAAAGAAACTATATCGTCGAAGGCGTTGAAAGGGAATACAGGATAGCGCTGCTTGCGGCCTATAAAAACTATACAGCTAAATTAAGATAATCCCGTCCTTCCAGATGTCATCACTGCCCACCGCTCAGGTTGAGTTCCTTTATCAAAACGTTGTTGTGTCCTCGTTGCAGGCCAGTCAGCTCCATTTGCTGCAATCTTCGCTGGGGATAGAAGCGCAACGCCTTGTTCCGCAAGGACAGCAACATGCCAGGGCGTCTCGCTGATCTGAAAAAGCGCACCATCCAGGAATTATAACCCCACCGTTTTCCCGTCCCGGAGATTTACCAGCCCCTCTTCGCAGATGCGGAGGTAGGGAATTGAAGCCGTGGTTAAGGTGCCCAGCGTTAAGAACGGTTTGGCAAGACGAACGCCAAGGCTTGAGACGGCGTCGTTTATCTCATCGAGTTTTTTGGCAAGGATCTCCATCGGTTGATCGGAAACCAGGCCCCAGAGGGGAAGGGCAAATTCGGCGATGACTTTCCCGTCTTTACAAACCGCCATTCCTCCCTGCAGCGCGCGTATCCTGTTTACGGCAAGCGCCATATCGGCATCGCTGACGCCGACGACAACGATGTCCGATGTATCCCACGCCGTTGATGTCGCGAAGGCGCCGGCCCGCATCTTAAGGCCACGAATAAGACCGACAAAGCGGCGCTTAACATTCGCAACGTTACTGCCGGGGTTACAGGCTCGGTCAATGGCGGCAACCTTTATAATATCGCGCCCCGGATCGGCCTGGATCAGGCCGTCGCTAACGAGCATATCCATCTTTAGTTCCTTCGTTACCAGCTCCGTTATCAGATCCATCACCCGGACATTCACACTGGCGGCAGCCGCATCTGCCCGGATGGAAAAATCATCCGGCTGGAACTCGGCGGGCAGATGAACGCTGTGGCGACTCGCCTCCGCGTAAACGTGTTCATGGGGAGCTACAAGAACCTCGCCTTGCCTCGCCACTATCTTGCCATTGGCAATTACATACTCGGGCCTGATGGTTTGCAAATCCGGGATAATCGCCATGTCGGCGTACTTGCCGGGCGCTATTCCTCCCATAATTCCATCGAGAGAAAAATGTTCGGCTGCATTCAGCGTCGCCATCCGCAGGGCATCCATCGGCTTAAACCCGACATCAATCGCCTTCTGAACTACATATTCCATATAGCCCTTCTCCAGCAGATCGTTGGGCTCAACGCTGTCGGTCACAAGAATCAGCCTGCGCAGATCAACATTCATCTCCTTTATCCGCGCGACGGCTTCCAGCTCGCGCCGGATGCTTCCCTCCCTGATCATCACGTAAATCCCCAATCTCAGCCTTTCTTGCACCTCTTCGGCCGTTATCGGCTCGTGACAGGAAGAAATCCCGGCCGCCGCGTAGGCCATCAGTTTCCGACCGCCGGCCCCGGCGGAATGACCTTCCAGCGTCTTCCCCCGCCGCAGGGTCTCTGCAAAAATAGGAAGGAACTGATCGGGGTTCTGCAGCAGCAACTGCCAGTAAGTCTCTCCCAAACCAAGAATATCGTCCCTGAGCAGCAGTTTCTGAATGGCCTCAACTGATATTCCGTTGGAGACGCTGCTGATGGAACCCATCGCCGGCATTGTCCCATAGACCTTCACAGGCTGGTCGCGAAACGATTCCAGAAAATCCACCACGGCATCGCAACCGCCGATGGGAAAAACTTCCATCGTTTCGGTGATGATCGTGGTTGTCCCCCCCTTTATTGCATAGCGTAAAAACTCCGCACTGTCATAAATCTGCACCAAATGGGTGTGACTCTCGATGAAACCGGGGATGACGGTCATACCCGCCGCGTCAATAACAACGGTTTTCGCGCCGATGTTTTCCCGAGGCTCCCGCCCGACATAAGCAATCCATTTGCCTTTCACTGCCACGGAATAATCATCAAGAATTTCACCTGTATAGACATTTGCCACCTTGGCGTTGACAACCACGAGATCGGCTGTCTGACGTCCCAGCGCCGTCTGCATCACTTCCCTGGCCTCGCTGTTTTGCATTACAGCCACTTCCCCCGATGCGATCACGAAAATACCTCCCTGCACTATTTTTGTATTTTTTCCTCAAGCCTGTTCCCTTTAATCGCTGTCGCCTTTAATTTCAAGAAAAATAGACATCCTGACCTTAAAAACCGTCTTGCGGCAGACGGCACATAATCTCTTGACAGAAAAAAGCTTTTGGGGATAGAAAGCACAGGTTCAATTTTTAAAATGTTCCATAATTATTGCGCGAAACATAACCAAAGCAGGCCGATAGTTATGAAAATCCGGCTTCGCGTGCGACGCGCATAATCTTCATAATATATCCGGAAACCGGGAGGCGTTGGGAATGGGTTCATATTTTTCAGACGATACGGTCAATAAGTCGCAGGAATTGACCAAAAAATGGGAAGACGAAGTAGCGCACAGCGTCGTGCAGAGCCCCGATCAGAAATCGCGCTGGTCAACCGTCTCCGATCTGGAAATCAAGCGGCTCTATACGCCGGAAGACATCAAGGATACCGACTTCGCCCGCGACATCGGCGCGCCGGGGGAGTTTCCGTACCTGCGCGGCAACCAGCCGACCGGCTATCGGGGACGTTACTGGACATTCCGGATGTTCTCCGGAATGGGCAGCGCCGCCGACACCAACGCCCGCTGGCACATGCTGCTCCGCGAAGGTCAGACAGGGCTCAGCACGGCCTTTGACTTCCCGACGCTGATGGGCTACGATACCGATTCCCCTAACGCCCGCGGCGAGTGCGGCCGGTGCGGTGTGGCAATAGACACCCTCGACGACTTTCTGACCCTGGTGGACAAAATTCCGTTAGACAAGGTGACCACCTCGATGACCATCAACCCCCCCGCCTCGGTGCTTTGGGCGATGTACTGCGCCGCCGCAGACAAAAAAGGGGTGCCGCTCTCCAAAATCGGGGGAACGATTCAGAACGACATGCTCAAGGAATTTATCGCCCAGAAGACCTTCATGTGCCCTCCGGAACCCTCGGTCCGGATCATCAGCGACACAGTGGAATTCGGCACGAAATACGTCCCGAAGTGGAACACGATCAGCATCAGCGGCTACCACATCCGGGAAGCGGGCTCCACCGCCGTTCAGGAGCTGGCTTTTACGCTCCGCGACGGCATCGAGTACGTCGAAGACGCCATTCGCCGCAAGGGTATGGATGTTGATTCATTTGCCCCCCGCCTCTCCTTTTTCTTCAACTCGCACATCGATTTTTTCGAGGAGATCTGCAAGATGCGGGCAGCGAGAAGAATCTGGGCCCATGTAATGAAGGAACGGTTCCACGCCAAAAACCCGCGCTCCTGGTGGCTGCGCTTCCACACGCAGACGGCGGGATGTTCGCTCACCGCCCAACAGCCGTACAACAACGTCGTCCGCACGGCGATCGAGGCCCTGGCCGGGGTGCTGGGCGGAACGCAGTCGCTGCACACCAATTCCCTCGACGAGGTGCTGGCCCTCCCGTCCGAACACTCCGTTCAAATCGCGCTGCGCACCCAGCAGATTATCGCCGAGGAAACCGGCGTCGCCAACACAATCGACCCGCTCGCCGGCTCCTACTTCATCGAGTCGCTGACGAACAAGATGGAGGAAGAGGCTTGGCAATACATAACCAAGATTGACGAGATGGGCGGCATGATCGCGGCCATTGACAAGGGATTCCCGCAGTTGGAGATCGCCGACGCCGCCTATCGTTTCCAGCAGCAGATAGACCATAACGAAAAGATCATGGTCGGCGTCAACAAGTATGTTACCTCCGAAGAACAGCCCATCCCGACCCTCCAGATCGACGAAAAGGTTGAGCAAGAACAGCTTAAGCGTCTGGCCGACGTCAAGCGGAGACGCGACTCGCGGGCCGTCAGCGCCGATCTGAAAGATCTGAAAAATGCCTGCATAACCGGGAAAAACGTCATGCCCTACTGCATTAAGGCCGTCAAGGATATGGCTACGCTTCAGGAGATATGCGATGTTTACCGCGAGGCATTCGGCGAATACCGCGACCCCGGCCTATTTTGAGTATCACCCCATTTTTGAGGAGACAATATGGCAGAAAGAAGAATACGCATTATGGTTGCCAAACCCGGCCTCGACGGCCATGACCGGGGGGCGAGGATTCTCGCCCGCGCCTTTCGGGATGCCGGCTACGAGGTAATCTATACGGGCTGCCACCAGACCCCGGAACAGATCGCGGCGGCGGCGGTTCAGGAGGATGTTGACCTCGTCGGCTTGAGCTGTCTGTCCGGCGCCCACGGCTACCTCTTCCCCCGCGTAGTTGAGCTGCTGAAGGAAAAGGGGGCGGAGGACATCACCGTGATCGGCGGCGGCATCATCCCCGATCAGGATTTTCAGAAGCTCTATGACGCCGGCATCAAGGCGATCTTCACCCCGGGCGCCACCCTTGATTCGATTCTTGACTGGATAAAAAATAACCTTAAACCGAGGGAATAGCAGTATCTTTTCCCCAAGCGGCCCTCTGCGCGGCAAACAGCCGCAAGGCTAATCCCGGAGCAGAACAGCAATGACAAAAAACATGGAAGAAGCGGAACAGCTTAAAAAAATCAAGGCAGGCGACGTCCGCACCGCGTCCCGCCTGATCAGAAATATTGAAGACGAACTTCCCGAGGCGAGAACAGCGTTGAAACGGATATTCCTCGACACCGGCCGGGCCCATGTCATCGGGATAACCGGTTCCCCCGGTGCCGGGAAGAGCACCCTCGTTGACGCGATGATCACCTCGTTCCGGAAAATGGGAAAAACGGTCGGCGTCCTGGCCGTTGATCCGACCTCCCCCTTCACCGGCGGCGCAATCCTCGGCGACCGCATCCGGATGCAGCGCCATGCGGAGGATCCGGGCGTTTTCGTCCGGAGCCTCGCCACGCGCGGCGCCCTGGGAGGGCTTTCGAAGGCGGTGGGCGACGCGGTGCATGTGCTCGACGTGATGGGCAAGGATCTTATCCTGATCGAAACCGTCGGCACAGGCCAGCAGGAGGTGGAGATAATCAACCACTCCCATACGGTTATCGTCGTCCTCGTCCCCGGCATGGGGGATGAAATACAGGCGATCAAGGCGGGAATCATGGAAATCGCCGACATCTTTGTGATCAACAAGGCGGATCGGGACGGCGCCAACCAACTGGCCAACGAGCTGGGTTCGATGCTGAACATGGCCCCCGCCTTTCCCGGAGGCTGGCGGCCCCCGGTCGTCAAGATCGGGAGCTGCTTTGAGCCGCAGTCTTTTACGCCCAGCATCGAGGAGCTGACAGGCGCGATCGCCGATCACTATCGGCGTCTCGAAGAAACCGGTCTCCTTGGCGACCGGATGAAGCGCAAGGCGATGGTGGAAATCGGCGAGGCTCTCCGCGACGCGATCCTGACGCCGATTCTCAGAGAGCTGACGAAAAGCGGGGAGATGGACCTAATCGTGGAGCGGCTTTTGAAGAGAGAATCCGACCCCTACACGATCGCCGAAGAGGCGGCGCGCCGGTATCTTAAGTAACAAGTCAGGGGTAATTCAGATGGAAACAGCAGCCGATCCACGGGAAGAGGTCATCGGAAAATACCGCCGGGGGATCATTCAGGTATATACCGGAAACGGCAAGGGAAAAACGACCGCCGCGTTCGGTCAGGCGCTGCGGGCCGTTGGCCAGGGGCTGAAAGTCTGCATCATCCAGTTCATGAAGGGGCGCAAATACGGGGAATACATAGCCGCTGAGCGCCTCTCCCCCGATTTGACCGTATATCTTTCCGGTCTTGACAGTTTTGTCATGCGCGACAATCCTGCCCCGCTCGACATCGAGCTTGCCCAAAAGGGCCTCGCTCTTGCCCGGGAGGCTGTCTCTTCGGGAAGCTACGATATGGTCATCCTCGACGAAATCAACGTAGCGCTCGACTTCAAATTAGTGCCCCTGCCTGAAGTAATCGAGCTGATTCAACAGAAACCGGCCGCGCTCGATATCGTTCTCACCGGCCGCTACGCCCCGCCGGAAATCATCGCCCTTGCCGATACGGCAAGCGAAATGCGGGAAATAAAACACCACTATAACGCCGGCATCAAAGACCGGGCGGGAATAGAGTACTAATGGAATTATCGGTAATCGCATCGGGAAGTAATGGAAACTGCTATCTTCTGGAAGAAAGCGGCGCCTCGGTGCTGATCGATGCCGGCATAGGCCTCCATGAGACAGTCCAAAGGCTTGCCGCGCTCGGCAAGGATATCCGGCAGTTAAACGGCATTGTCCTCTCTCACGCCCACTCGGATCATTATCAGGGGATAGGTCCCCTCTCCAGAAATCTGGATATCCCCGTCTATGCCGACCGGGAGGTCTATAAATCCTGCCGGGAGAGGCTGGGAAAAGTTGAGATCCACCATTTTCAAGGATGTTTCCAGATCAACGGAATGGTGATCACCCCGGTGGAAACATCCCATGACGTCGTCTCGTTCGGTTTTGTCGTCGGCAGCCTGGGGATCTTCACCGATACGGGCCGCGTCACCGGAGGGATGAAAGAGGCGATGGGCAATCTGAAGGTTGTCGTTCTGGAATCGAATTACGACGAGGAAATGCTTTTTCACGGCCCCTACCCCGCGCATCTGAAGGCCAGGATTGCCTCCGACCGCGGCCATCTGAGCAACGACGATGCGAGCGATTTTATCAGCCGTTACGGGACCCACCTTTCGCTGGTGCTGCTGGCGCATCTCTCCGAAAAAAACAACACCGTAATCAAGGTGAAAGAGGCTTTCGAAAATCTTAACGGGGGAAGCAGATACGTTGTCTGCTCCCGCCTCCGGCAAACAGGCACATATCGAATTAACCAGGAAGATTAAGGAGTTTAGCATGAGAAGCGACCAAGCCAAGAAGGGCGTTGAACGGGCGCCGCACCGTTCGCTAATGAAGGCATCGGGCTATACGGACTGGGAGATTGACCGTCCCTGGATTGGGGTGGTAAACGCCTATAACGCGATTATTCCGGGACATGTGCACCTGAAGCGAATCGCCGAAGCGGTGAAGATCGGGGTGTATGCCGCGGGGGGGCTTCCCATTGAGTTCCCCGTCATCGGCGTCTGCGACGGCATAGCGATGAACCATATCGGCATGAAGTTTTCGCTGCCGAGCCGGGAGATCGTCATGGACTCGATCGAAATCATGACGCAGGGGCACGCCTTGGACGCCCTGGTTATGGTCACCAACTGCGACAAGATCATCCCCGGCATGGCGATGGCGGCGGCGGAGTTGAACGTCCCGTCCATCGTGGTCAGCGGCGGGCCGATGCTGGCGGGGCTCCATAACGGAAAAGAGATAGACCTTGCCACTGTTTTTGAGGCCGTAGGCAAGCACATTGCCGGCAACATGACCGATGCCGAACTGGGGGAGATAGAAAACTCCGCCTGTCCCGGCTGCGGCTCCTGCGCGGGGATGTTCACCGCCAACACGATGAACTGCATGATGGAAGCGATTGGGCTCGGTCTGCCGGGAAACGGAACCATCCCCGCCGTCTATTCCGAACGGGACCGTCTGGCCAAGGAAGCAGGGCGGAAAATCATGGAACTCCTGGAAAGGAATATCCTCCCCCGCGACATCCTGACGAAAGAAGCGTTCGAAAACGCCATCGCCGTCGATCTCGCCCTGGGCGGCTCCACCAACACCGCCCTCCATCTGCCCGCAATCGCCCATGCGGCGGGGATCGAGCTGCCGATCGAACTTTTCAACACGATCGCGGAGCGGGTTCCCCATCTGTGCAACATGAGCCCCGGCGGCAGCCACCATATCCAGGACCTCTACCGCGCCGGCGGCGTCCAGGCCGTCATGGCCCGTCTGGCAGAAGGAGGCCTGCTGCGTCAGGAACTCATCACCGCCACCGGGAAAACCGTCGGCGAAAACCTGCGCGGAGTCCGCGTCAGGGATGAAAACGTGATCCGCCCGCTGGCCACTCCGTACCATGCGAAAGGCGGGCTCGCGGTGCTCAAGGGAACGCTCGCCCCCCTGGGCGGCATCGTCAAGCAGTCGGCCGTGGCCGATGAGATGCTCGTCCATACCGGGCCGGCCCGGGTATTTGAAAGCGAGGAGGCCGCCTACCAGGCCATCCGCCAAAAATCAATCAAGGACGGAGACGTACTGGTGATCCGCTACGAGGGGCCAAAAGGCGGGCCGGGGATGCGCGAAATGCTCACCCCCACCTCTGCCCTTGCCGGCATGGGGATGGACAAAACCGTCGCCCTGATCACCGACGGGCGCTTCAGCGGCGCCAGCCGGGGCGCGTCCATCGGCCATGTATCGCCGGAGGCGGCCGCGGGCGGCCCGATCGCGCTGGTGCGCGAAGGCGATCTGATCGCCATTGATATCCCCGCGAAAAAGCTTGATCTCCTTGTGGATGAAAAGGAGCTGGAACGCCGCCGCGCCGAATGGAAACCCTATGAACAGCCGGTGGACAGCCCGTTTTTGAACCGTTATCGCCGGGTCGTCACTTCGGGCAACCGGGGCGCGGTTCTGTGCTAATTAGTTAGAGCTTTATGGATGCAAAATGACGAGTCGTCCCTGGTTAAAAACCTTTCCGTCGCTCCAGGAACGTGATTTCCGCGTCCTTTGGGCAGGGATGCTGCCGGGCATTCTGGCGATACAGATGAATTTCTTTACCAATGGCTATCTTGCCTTCGAGCTTACCGGCAAGGCAGCGTCAATCGGCCTGATATCGCTCGGATTCGGCATTCCCATGCTCTGTTTCTCCCTGCCGGCTGGCGTAATCGCCGACCGGTATTCCAAGCGGATGATTTTATTGGCCTCCCAGGGAGTTACCACCGCCGCCGCGTTGCTCATGGCCGTTTTAGTGATATCGGGCGCCCTCGGAATATGGCAGATGGCGGCCATCTCCTTTCTTCAGGGAACCGCCTTCTCCTTTCAAATGCCGGCCCGCCAGTCCTTTATAGCTGAACTCGTCAGCCCTAAATATTTGCTGAACGCGATTGCCTTAAACAGCGCCGGGTTCAATGCCTGCCGGGTTATCGGCCCGCCGCTTGCCGGGTGGCTGATCGGCATCAGTTGGATAAACGCGGGCGGCGTCTATCTGCTGATGGCCGCCATGTATGTTTTGGTAATCCCCAGCATTCTTAGAATCCCCGACCGCGCACAAAGGAAAGAACCTGGCGCAAAGGGGTGGCAATCTTTCGTTCAGGGAATTTCCTATATCCGGGGAAACCAGGTCCTGCTGGTACTTCTTGTATTGAGCATCGCCCCGATCATCCTCGGCATGCCCTTCCAGGCCCTGATGCCGGTATTTGCAAAAAATATCTTCGCCGTGGGCCCCGCGGGGCTGGGGATGCTGATGATGGCAAACGGCGCCGGCGCCATCGCCGGGTCACTTGCCATCGCCTCGTCAGGCAGTCTAAAGCGGCCCGGCATGGTTCAGCTTGCCCTCGGGGCTCTCTTAGGGGTGACGCTGGCGATTTTTGCCTTCAGCGGTTCTTTTTACCTGGCGCTGCCAATGCTCTTTGTCATCGGCATCGCCTCCTCAGGCTATCTTTCCCTGAACGCCACCCTCATCATGGGCCGCTCAGAAAGGCAATATCACGGCCGCGTCATGAGCGTTTACATGCTTACCTTTTCCGCCCTGCCTCTGGGAAACATGCTCATGAGCCTTTTGACCGACGCCTTTGGAGTTCAGGCAGCGGTCGGGTCTGGCGGGCTTTTACTGGCCCTTGCGGTCATCATCTTCGGTCTTTCCAGCCGCGCCTATCGCGGGATATGAACCCTCGCCGCCTGCAAACATTTGTTTTGCGTATGGTCGTTATTTACGGTATATTCCGCGCATCGCCGTTTTGTCCATAGCCGAAGGCAGGGAACTGGGGCGGTCTTTTTTATGGGGAACGGATAATGTTTAGAAAAGCGGCGCTTATCGGTTTTATCTTGGGGATAATGCCGGCCTTCATGGGGTCGGCTTCGGCGTTGACGCTGCAGGATGCTTTGTCAAAGGCGCGGGAAAACCTCCCCTCCTATCAGGCGGTGAAAAAAAAGGTGGAGGCGGCTGACGCTTCATATCAAGCGACACTTGGTCCCTACCTTCCCAGCATAGATGCGTCCGCGCAGGCGGATCGGGACTATAGAAGCAGCGACGATTACAGCACAAAGGGCTACGGCGCGACGCTTTCTTACGGCCTCTTCAATCCCCGGCGCCGTCCTGTGAGGGATATAGCGGGATTCAATCTCGAAACACAAAAGGAAGAGCTGCGGAAAAATCTGCTCGAACTCGACTATCGGGTAAAGGTCATCTTTTACACGGCTCTGGCTGATAAAAATATCCTTGATCAGCGCCGGATCCAACTAAAGAATGCCCAGACGGATTATGACATCGCTGAAGGGAGGCGCAAGCTGGGCGTCGCGCGGCTTTCCGAGGTTCTTCAGGCCTCCGTGCGTCTCGAACAGGCCCGTTTCAACGTCGTTCAGGCGGAGGGGGAACTCAACAAAACCGTCTCCGAGCTCTCTTCCCTGATCGGCAAAGCGGAGCTTGATGTTCATAATGCATACGAAAACAATATTTTGAACGATCTTCCGGAAGGAACGTTGTCGTTCGACAGCGCCCTCCCGGAGTTCAACCCCCTGGCCGACGCCACGCTTCAGCGGCCGGAAATACGCCAAGCGGAAATCGCCCTGAAAACGGCCCAAAGCAACCTTTCATTGTCCGGGGCCGATTTTTATCCGACCCTGTCCGCCAATCTCTCGTACAGCCGGGGTGATGCGGGCACGTTGGGAACAAGGATGGTGGAAGACAAAAACATCGGTTTAACAGCATCCTGGAATATCTTCGAACTGGGCAAATTCTACCGGAAGAAAGCTGCGGGAATTGAGATTGCGATTTCCGACGAAAACATCAAGGAGCTGAAAAGGCAGCTCCTGCTTGATTGCCGCAAGGGGTGGGAGGATCTCGCGACGGCGATGCGCAACAATAAGGTTGCCGGCGCACAACTTCAGCAGGCGACTCAGAACTACGAACAGGCCTTTGGCGAATACAAGGTCGGCGTGGGGGACATCCTGTCGCTTGTCCAGGCGGAAAGCCTCTTGGCCGGCGCGCGGGAACAACTGATTGCCGCGCAGTTGAACGTCGCCCTGGCCACGGCCCTTCTGGAAAAAATATCGGGAAAACAGCTTTGATTAGAGAAACGCGAAAGAAATATGTGTCTTACGAGGGAATAACGTGAAGAAAAAATTATTGTGGGCAGTTGTTCTGATTGCAATACTGAGCGCGGGAGGATTTGCCGGATACAAAAAGCTGTACCCCAAACCGCAGACACAGGTTCTCGAGACAGGACGGGTGGAAAAGGGCAATATCCGGGGCGTGCTTGTCGAAACCGGGATCATCAAATCCCAGGTGGGGGCGGTGGTGAAAATCGGCGCCCGGGCCACAGGCAGACTGGATAAAATGCTCGTCAAGGTGGGAGACCGGGTCAAGGCCGGACAATTTATCGCCAAAATAGACGACCGGGAAACCCTGAAAGCGATCGATCAGCAGAAGGCCGCCCTGCGCGTCGCCCAAAGCACCCTGGCGCAGACCAAACTTACCTACCCGCAGAAAATAAAGGAGGCGGAGGCGAATCGGAGCTACGCCCGCATCGCCTACGAGCGCCAGCAGGAACTGCTCAAAAAGGAATACACTACAAAAGATGCGCTGGACCGGGCGCAGAATCAATCCCTGGCGGCGGAGGCGGTTTTGCAGCGGCTCAAAGAGGAGTTCGTCACGCAAGAGCAGATCGCCAACTCCACGATCAAAGAAATAACGGCCCAGCTCGAACAGCAGGAGATCCGGCTTTCCTATACGCGCATCTATTCGCCGCTCGCCGGGATCGTCGCCGATGTCACCGGGCAGGAGGGCGAAACGATCGTCGCCGGTCTTCAGGTCGCCAACCTCGTTACGGTTCTCGATCCGACGCGACTCGAAATGTGGACTTATATTGACGAAACCGATGTCGGCCGGGCAAAAAATGGGCAGATGGTCGAATACACCGTCGATACCTTCCCCGACCGCACCTTCGCCAGTTCAATCGAGAGAATCAACCCCCAGCCGGTCGTCAAGGACAACATCGTTTATTACCTCGCAACGGTGAAAGTCTCCCCCGCCGACGCGGCCTTCCTCCGTCCGGAGATGACAACCCATGTGAAGATCGTCCTGACCGAAAAGTCAGACGTGCTGACGGTTCCGAACGCCGCGATCAAATTCGAAAAAGGACGTCAGATCGCATATATAGCAGCGAAAGGTTCCCGGTCCGTCAAAAAGGTGCAGTTGAAGCTCGGAATCCGCGGCGAAGAGCGCACCGAGGTTCTCTCCGGGGTTGCCGAGGGAACCGAACTTGCGACAAAACTCGTCCTGCCGACCGCGCCCAAGAACGGCGCTGCTAAAAACGCGAGTGGAAGCCGTCCATGACCGCACTATGCCTGATGGAAAATGTTACAAAGACCTTCAGCCTCGGCGAAAACGTATCCGTCGAGGTGCTGAAGGGAATCGACCTGGCGGTTGACGAAGGGGAATTCATCGCCATCATGGGCACGTCGGGCTCGGGGAAATCCACGCTGATGAACCTGATCGGCTGCCTCGACGTCCCAACTTCCGGGCGCTATCTGCTAGCAGGGAGGGAGGTGCTGGGACTGCAGGACGACGATCTTTCCGAACTTCGCAACACCCATATCGGCTTTGTTTTTCAGAGCTTCTATCTTCTCCCCTATGCGACCGTTCTGGAAAATGTGCTGCTGCCGACGCTTTACAGGGAAAAAGGGGGGGGACACGTCGAGAAGCGCGCCGTTGAACTTCTCCACCTGGTCGGCCTCGAAAAGCGGATGAACTTCCGTCCGAACCGGCTCTCCGGGGGGGAACAGCAGCGGGTAGCCCTCTGTAGGGCATTGATGAACGACCCGGAGATGATCCTTGCCGACGAGCCGACCGGTCAATTGGACAGCAAAACCGCCTCGGAAATCATGAACCTGCTTGCCGAAATGAACAAAAAAGGCAAAACCGTAATCCTCGTGACCCACGACGCGGCGATTGCCGCCAACGCCCAGCGGATCATCCGGATAAAAGACGGTGTCATCATCGATGAGTAGAATCATCAACATCCTCTCCCAGTCGCTTGCCGCGGTCATTGCCCTGAAACTGCGGAGTTTTTTCTGCATCCTCAGCATCGCCATCGGCATTTCGGCAATCACGATCATTGTCGCCACAACCGAGGGCGCCTTTCAAAAAGCCTACGATATTGTGGATGTCTTCGGCCCCGACGCCGTTTTGATTGTCGGCGGCTCGGAGGAGTCGCGGGCGATTACCCGGCGCGTAAAAACTCTGACGATAGCGGACGCAGACGCGATCCGCGCCTCGTTCGGCACCGCCTACCTCGTTGCCCCGATGAACACTCTCCGCGATGTAACCGTCTCCTACCTGGGAAACCGCTACGCGTCCCAGGTTGTCGGCTCAACAAGCGATTACAGCGTCGCCTGGAGCTGGCCGGTCGTGGAGGGGTCGGATTTCACCGAAGAAGACCTCAAACGTTCCGCAAACGTTGCCTTGATCGGCAGCGAAACCATGCATGAGCTTTTCGGCGATGAAAACCCTGTCGGCAAGTTTATCCAGGTAAGAACGATTCCCGTTCAGGTGGTCGGCGTTCTTTTGGAAAGGGGGGCCTCGATGGGAGGCAGCAACCTCGACAATCGGGTGGTGATGCCGATTACAACCGTCATGAAAAAGCTGCAGAACGAGGCAAAATACGTCTCGGTGCTGCGGGTGCGTTTCGAGGATATTGAAAACATCGATCTGCGCATGGAGGAACTCAAGGAATTCCTGCGGATGCGGCACCGCATTCCCGAGCGGGAAGTGGACGACTTTCAGATATTCTCTTCCAAGGACATCATAAAATTTCTCGTCGCCCTGACCGGATCGCTGATCGTCTTTGTGGGCATCGTCGGGATCATCTCGCTTGTCGTCGCAGGCTTTGTCCTGGCAAATCTCTTTCATCTGTCCGTCCGGGAGCGCACTGGGGAGATCGGCATCCGCCGTTCGGTCGGGGCAAAAAAACGGGACATCCTGTACCAGTTTCTCGGCGAGGCGTTGCTTCTAACCACGGCGGGCGGCGCCTGCGGCTTTCTCTTAGGCTTTGCCGGGGCCAAACTGCTCCAGAAACTGGCCGATTTCCCGATCTATTTTTCCTGGAAGGCCTTCGTGATCGGGCTTATCCTCTCGTGGATTGTCGGCATTGCCTTTGGCCTCCAGCCGGCATCCCGCGCGGCCAACCTGAAACCCATCGAAGCGATCCGAGGCTGAACATGAATAGAATCATCCTCAATTTGAAAATCGCCCTCGGCGCGCTCGGCAACTACCGACTCCGGACGGCGCTCGCCGTGCTCGGGGTGTTTTTCGGGACGCTGTCTCTGGTTATCGTGGGCAACCTTTCCGACTCCCTCTCGTTAAAAACGGCACAGGAAATCGACAATCTCGGCAAAAATCTCGTCATTGTCTTCAGCGGCCAGTTCCATCAGCACGGCCCGCGGACCTCCCTGACAAGCCGCTCCACCACCCTGACACGGGAAGACGGCACGGCCATTTTGGACTCGCTGCCCGCGGCAACCCAGGTCTCGCCGGCAGGGATGAAGGCCTTCCCCATCCGCTACAGAAACTCGGTATTGAAGGCCATCGCCGTCAACGGCGTTACCCCCAATTTCGCGGAAGTCCGTAATTTTGAAATTGCCGAGGGGAACTCGATAACCGACGACGATGACAAAAACCAGCGGAAGGTCGCCGTGCTCGGTCCGACCACCGCCGAAAAACTTTTCGGCAAGGAAAACCCGGTGGGAAAAACAATCCTGATCTGGCGGGTCCCCTGCCAGGTCATCGGCATTACGATTGCCAAGGGCTCCGATATCGCGGGAAATGACCAGGACAACCAGATATTCATCCCGCTCAAGACCTTCTTGCGCACCTTTACCAACCAGGAATATGTCAATTCTATCTATATTCAGGCGGCAAATGGCAACGCCATCGCGACCCTGCAAACGGACATCGCCGCGCTGTTGCGGATGCGGCACAGGATAAAGGAAGGATTTAAAGACGATTTCACCGTTGTCGATTTGAAGGACGTCAACTCCCTGAAAAATGACGCGATGGGCATGATAACGATCCTGGGCAGAACAGCGGCGGCGGCATCCTTTCTGATCGGCGCCCTCGGGATTCTGTCGATCATGATTCTGATCGTGAACGAACGGAGGATAGAAATCGGGATCCGCCGGGCGGTAGGAGCGCGCAGGCGCGATATCATCCTGCAATTCCTGCTCGAATCCTCCTTCATTTCGGTAACCGGCGGTCTGATCGGGATTCTCGCGGGAATCCTGGCCAGCCTTGCCATCGCCAGGATTCTGGTCTATCCGGCAACCATCTCCGTACCGGGACTGATTCTCTCCTTCGCCGCCTCGGCCCTCTCCGGGATCGTCGCGGGGATATACCCCTCGGTCAAGGCGATCCAGATCAACCCGGTTGATATCATCCGCTCCTGAAATTGCCGGGCCCCACCCATCCCCACCCTGGCCCATCCTTTGAAGGGGCGGAAAGTTGGATGCAATGTTTTCATTCTTCCTTCGGTCAGGCGTATCCGGCAAAGTTCCCGACCTCGGGAATGGGTGTTAGCCAAAAAAAATTCATAATTTCCTCTGCCGGGAATAAAAAATATGTGGTATGAGCGCCGTAACCAGATATTACAACGGAGGTCGGGATGGAAAACCTATTGAATGGTTATCCGGTAGTGATAAAGACGCCTGTGGCCTGGGGGGAGATGGATGCCTTCCAGCATGTCAACAACATCATCTACTTAAGGTATTTCGAAAGCGCCCGGATTGCCTATTTTTACAAGCTGGACATGATCGAGGCAATGGCCAGGACAGGAATCGGCCCGATTCTCGCCTCCCTCTCCTGCAAATTCAAGGTGCAGATTACATATCCGGACGATGTTCTGATCGGAGCCAAAGTTACGAACATCGGAAAGCACAGTTTTATGATGGGCTACTGCGTTTTCAGTGCAAGCCGTCAGAAAATGGCCGCCGAAGGCGAGGGGCTGATCGTGACCTTCAATTATCAAGAAAACAAAAAGGTTCCCGTGCCGGAGGAATTAAGGCAACGAATATTGGCCCTTGAAAGCCACAAAGCGAAGCTTAATGTTCACAAAAGGAGCGATTTATGAAGAACGTAGAGATGAAGGTTGAAGGCAATATTCTTACCATCAAGGTTGACCTGTCGAAAGATTTTGGCCCGTCCTCATCAGGGAAGACCATTATCATCGCCTCGACGGAAGGGAACGTTTCCGTGGACGGACATGAAGAGGCCAAGGTCGGGCTGAACGTTTATCGGAAAAAATAGCAATTTTGGAGAGAAGCCTCACATAGGCATTTTTTCACTTGAAAACGAAGCGCCGTTCCGGACGCGACGAAGCGCGTCCCTCCAATTTTTTCGGTCTTTAACTCCAACTCGCA
>JALNYO010000025.1 GCA_023229765.1 Syntrophales bacterium
ATGGAGCCCTTGAACGCCCTGTTTCTCAAGCCAGAGCCTCAACATCTCAAAACCTTCCGCCGAATTCTTGCAGGTTTTATGTTTTGTCTTCCCCTCTAAAAGAAGTGCGGCATCGAACTTCTGTTTCGCAATATCTATCCCAAGAACCGCTACTGACATAGAAATACCTCCCTCAAAAAATATCACCCTCGATAAAAAAGCTTCGCTCTAATCAACCTTGCAAGTGCAAACTCATTCCCATCAGAGAAGGTTTATGATACCGTACGAGTTATTGAACAAAGCAGTGGGAAGAGGATCTACTCTACAAATCATGCTCTCTGGCATCAGGTGTTATACAGATTCACTCCTCCCATTTTACCCCGGTGCCCCAGGGTAGTTTACAACATTTGGTTTATAAGAACACAAGGTGTTACAAATGGCCGAAAAGTTTAATTTATTACTTGATTCCATCTGAGTATTTCGGATAGAAGGTTGCAAGCTCGGGAGGCTCATTATTTTCAAACATTGAACTCGCCGTCCTGGACGCGGACGAGAAAACCCGCCTCATCGGTGAAATCGCTCAATTCAGCATGGAATTGGAGGCCCGCTTGAACGAAATTATCAACCGCCTGCAGCCACCCCCCTTGGCCTGATGGCGGGGCATAAGGGATGATGAAAACGGGGAACACTGTCGTTAATTCATTAATTACTTCATGCAATTAATCTCTGCCGGAGCTCCGGCAGAGATTTTTGGACAGCGGGGAACAATAGGAGACGGGTCACATTTTACAATCAAAGATATTCAATATCATTGGAAGAAATTGCAAAACGTTTTGTCATGCCCGAAAGCAAAGCTTAATGTTCATAATGCTCTTGTCGGGCATCCATGATTTTATGCAGTTACAAACTGGATTAGAACATTAAGCTTCGCTTTCCCGCCCAAAAGCGTCGCGGGAATGACAGAATAGTAAGTTTTGCAATTGCCTCAGTAGGAATGGTTTTTGTATAATGTTACTCTGACCCCAATTCAATTAACGGCGACCTCTACAGCCTGACGGAGGATGAAATCCGTCTCGTGGGAGAAAGAAAAAAAGATCTCTCCCTTTTTCTGGAATAAGTATAGCCTTGAGGCAGGAAGCAGGAGGATATGGAAATGCAAGCAAAAGGATACCAAGGTTATTTTAAGACAATCATTGCCTTCACTGTCGTCTTCATGTTCTGTGCCCTTCTCTTCTCAACCTATCTGAGTTACCGATCTTCCATTTCTGCTGCCAAATCGCTCCAGTTACCCTATCTTCGTCACCAAGACGAAGAAATCGAGACATATCTTCAAAGATATGCCGATGATATATTGTTTCTGACGGAGGTTCTTCCCATACAGGGGATGATAAGGGCAATTGAAGGGGTAGGCTATGACCGGGAAGAAGAAATCAGTCGGAAGAACTGGGTAAAAAGGCTTCGGCAAATATATGAAAGTTTAGGGACGAGAAAAACCGAATACATGCAGTTACGTTACATTGATGAAAGGGGCAGCGAACTTGCCAGAGTGGATTTTAAGGATGGTAAAGCCAGGATCATCCCGGATACTGAACTGCAAAACAAGGCCGATCGCTATTACTTTACCGAAACAATGAAACTCTCCGTAGGCCGTGTCTATTTCTCCAATATTGACCTGAATCAGGAACGGGGGGAAATAGAAGTTCCTTACCGGCCAACACTGCGCATTGCCACGCCGGTATCTGATAACAACGGCCGCCCTCGCGGCATTATTGTAGCCAATGTGGAGGTCCAATTTCTGCTCCATTCCCCCGGGTTACTAAAATCTCAAAAAGGCGAAGAGATTTACATTGTTGACCAGGACGGTTATTTTGTGCACCAAAAGAGCGACCCCGACAGGGAGTGGGGCTCTCCTGCCGATTTAAACACGGGAAAGAATCTGAAGGCATACCAGCCTGATTTATTCAGGAAAATAATGAATAACGAAAATGGGATGGCATTTTCTTTCGATTCTTGCCGGTTTGTTTTATTCAGCCGGGTCGAATTTCCTCATACAAAGGAAAAACACCTCGTTATCGTTTCAGAGGTTTCCCCCACGGTGATCCTGGCGCCAATGCTCAGAACGATCACTATTATCCTGTCTTTCATCTTCTTTTTCTCGGCGATTCTTTATTTCTTTGTGCGGCATGCCGCGCGGGAAATACGCGAGAAAGAAGAGGCGCTCGCAGGCAGTGAAGAACGTTTTCGCCGTGCCGTGATGGATGCGGCTTTCCCCATGATGATTCAGGCGGAAGATGGAGAGGTGGTGTTGATCAACAAGGCATGGGAGGAAATAACGGGTTATGCCCATGCGGATATTCCTACCGTTTCCGATTGGATGACGAAGGCATACGGTCAACACATCGCGATCACCAAGGATTACATTGATACATTATTCAACCTGGGTACGAGAAAAGATCAAGGCGAATATATCGTTACGGCCAAGAACGGAAGCAAACGAATATGGGATTTCGCCTCCGCACCCCTGGGGAAATTGGCTGACGGCAGGCGGCTGGTAGTCAGCATGGCGAGGGATGTGACGGAAAAAAAGCGGACTGAGGAACAATATAAAACAATCATTCAAATCTCGCTGGATGGTTTCTGGATAACCGATGCACAGGGACATTTTCTCGACGTGAATGATGCCTACTGCCGTTTAATTGGCTATACCCGGGACGAACTTAGGAACATGAGCGTAACCGATGTTGAAGCTAATGAAACACCGGAGGATACCGCCCGGCATATCCGGAAACTTATGGAATCCGGTTACGAATGTTTTGAAACACGCCATAAATCCAAGGAAGGCAGACCAATTGACATTGAAATCAGTTCCAACTTTCTGCCCGTTGATGGCGGACGATTCTTCTCCTTTCTCAGGGATATCACGGACCGTAAGAAGGTGGAGGAGGCGCAGCGCCGGAGTGAGGAACAACTCCGCCTGCTGCTGAACTCAACGGCTGAAGGGATCTACGGCATCGATCCGGACGACAACTGTACGTTCTGCAATCCGGCATGCCTCAGCTTACTCGGATACACACAAGCCGACGAGTTGATCGGAAAGAATATGCACCGGCTGACTCATCACACGCGACCCGATGGGACAGCCTTTCCCATTGAGGAGTGCCTGATCTTCCGGGCTGTCCAACAAGGCGAAGGTGCGCACGTGGACGATGAAGTGCTCTGGCGGGCAGACGGCGCCTCTTTCCCTGCTGAATACAGGGCCTACCCGCAGCACAGGAATGGTCAGATCGTGGGCGCCGTGGTGACGTTCGTGGATATTACCGAACGTAAGCGGGCGGAGGAGAGTTTGAGGAATAATTCCAAATCGCTTGAAGCGGCAAAACTCGAAGCCGAGACGGCAAACCGCGCCAAGAGCGATTTCCTGGCAAGCATGTCCCACGAGTTGCGGACGCCGATGAACGCCATCATCGGTTTTTCCCAGGTCCTGCAGGCCAAGTATTACGGGGAGCTCAACGAAAAACAGGTTGAGTATGTGACGGATATCCTCGACAGCGGCAAACATCTGCTGTCTCTTATCAATGATATTCTCGACCTGTCCAAGGTCGAGGCGGGAAAAATGCAGTTGGAGCTTTCCCGGGTGGATATCACGGCGTTACTGAAAAACTCGCTGCTCATGATCCAGGAGAAGACTCTGAGCCATGGAATCGCTGTGGAGCTAAACATCCCTGCCTCGCTGGAAGGGTTGGAGATGGATGGAGATGAGAGAAAACTCAAGCAGATCATGTTCAACTTCCTCTCCAACGCGGCGAAGTTTACACCGGACGGCGGGAAGATCGGGGTGAGTGCGCGTCTTGTGGAGGCAGAGGGAACTGCTGGTAAAGACGGAACGGATGAAGGGCCCTTAATGGAGATCTGTGTGAGCGATACGGGTATCGGGATTAAGTCAGAAGACCAGGGGCGGATATTCGAACCCTTTATACAGATACTGGGGGGACTAACGGACAAGACGCCGGGGACGGGACTCGGCCTACCGCTGACAAAAGATTTTGTAGAGCTGCATGGGGGGCGCATCTGGGTTGAAAGCGAAGGTCTGGGGAAAGGAAGCCGGTTTTGCGTACTCCTGCCGGTCTCCCATGTCATTCCCGCGTAGGCGCGAATCCAGGGCTTTTCAGGGTCTTCTGGATTCCCCGGTCAAGCCGGGGAATGACAAGAGAAGGGGCGGGGATGGCGTACTTTTTAGAGGAGGATTTAATGGACAAGAATCATTCTTACAATGATGCCGAAGCGGTGGAAGTGGCCAAAGGAATTTATTGGGTCGGTTCTCACGATCCAAAGGAGTTATTTCATTGCAATCCCTACCTTCTGGTCGATGGGGAGGAGGCGGTCCTCTTCGACCCGGGAGGCGTCGCCGATTATCCAGAGGTGGCCCGTAAAGTCTTTTCCATCGTCGAACCCGCCCAGATTCGCTACGTGGTTCTCCATCATCAGGATCCCGATCTGTGCGCCGCCATGCCCCTTCTGGAGGAGGCCATCGATCATGGACAAATGAAGATTGTTACCCACTCTCGTGCCAGTACCATCATCCATTATTACGGCATCAAGAGTGAATTCTACCTCGTGGACAAAAACCACTACAGCCTCACGTTGAAAAGCGGCCGGATACTCCGGTTTCTGACGACCCCCTTCTGCCACTTTCCTGCGGCCATTGTGACCTATGATGAACGGGAGAAGGTCCTGTTTTCGTCGGATCTCTTTGGCGCCATCAGTCCAGGATTGTCTCTTTTTGCCGCAGAGGGATATGAGGAGCAGATGAGGGTTTTTCACGTCGGCTACATGGCCAGCACCCGCCATTTGTCTAAAGTTATGGGAATTATTGCCAAACTGGATCTGGAACTGATCCTTCCTCAACATGGTTCCATTATACCGAAGGAAATGATCCCGGGGTGCATAGATTTTCTAAAAAGTCTTCCCTGCGGCATTGACGCCCGGGAAACGGAAGAAGAGTTGTACGGTTGGATCCCCGCTGGGAAAGCTGATGGGGGAAAGCATATTCTCATCGTGGAAGACGACGGGAAAAATATGAAGTTGTTGCGTGATATCCTCAACATATCCGGGTACACCACCATCGAGGCCGGCGACGGGAGGAAGGCCGTCGAGCTGGCAAGGCAGGAAAGACTGGATCTGATTCTGATGGACATTCAGTTGCCGATCCTGGATGGTATGGAAGCCACGAAACTCATCAAGGCAAATCCTGCAACACAGAACATACCGATTATTGCGCTGACTTCCTTTGCCATGGGCGGCGACCGGGAAAGATTCATTCAGGCCGGCTGTGACGACTACATGTCGAAGCCATATAACATCAAGGAACTGTTGGAAAAAGTGAAGAATATACTGAGTGAGGGATAAATTCATGGAAAAGAAAGCATTAATCCTTGTCGTTGACGACGAAGACCGGAATCGCCGGTTGATGGAAGCATTGCTGATTCCCTTAGGTTATGAGGTCATTCTTGCCGCCGATGGAGAAGATGCGCTTCGGAAAGTTCAGGAAACGCCCCCCGATGTCATCCTCCTTGATGTGATGATGCCGGGCATAAGCGGCTTTGACGTTGCCAAACAACTGAAAGAAAATGAGGAAACCAAAATCATCCCGATTGTTATGGTTACCATGCTGCAAGATGTTGAAAACCGGATCAAAGCCATTGAGGCCGGGGCCGACGATTTTTTGAGCAAACCCGTGGACAGGACCGAATTGCAGGCAAGGGTCAATTCCCTGGTGCAGGTGAAGGCGTATAACGACCACATGCGGGATTATCAGAAAGAACTGGAAGCGGAAGTTGCGAAAAGGACGGAAGAATTACGGAAAGCCTTCGAAACCATCAAGGCAGCGTCTCTGGATACCATCTATCGTTTGTCCCGCGCCTCCGAGTATAAAGATGAGGATACGGGCGCCCATATCAAGAGGATGAGCAACTATGCAGCCGTCGTTGCCCGTCAAATGGGACTAAGCAAGGATGACGTGGATACCATACTCTATGCATCCCCCATGCATGATACGGGGAAAATCGGCATTCCCGACAAGATTCTCTTGAAACCCGGGAAACTCGATCCGGAAGAATGGGAAATCATGAAGCAACACGCTGTCATTGGAGGAAAAATTCTGAGCGGCTCTGATTCGGAATTTATCAAATTGGCGGAAGTTATCGCTCTTGCCCACCATGAAAAATGGGATGGCAGCGGCTATCCCCTTGGTCTCCGGGGGCCGGCCATTCCTTTGGCGGGACGTATCGCGGCCATTGCCGACGTGTTTGATGCCTTGATCTCAAGGCGACCGTACAAAGAACCCTTTCCACTGGAAAAATCCTTCGCGATCATCCGGGAAGGCAGGGGCAGCCATTTCGACCCGGAGGTCGTGGATGCCTTTTTCGCCGTTGAAAAAGAGATCCTCTCGATTATGGAAACGTATAAAGATCAGGAATCCAGTCTGTTTGCACAGATGCGCGGGCTGGTTGTGCGTGGATAAATGCAAGACAGGGTTATGGTGACGAAGAATTACACCATCCTCCTGCCCATGACAACAAGTTAGGACGGCGCTGATGATACAGCAGAAAGAGGTAGGACGGAATTCAAGAAAGAGACTTTCTTTACGGCGACGGGTCAGGATGTTCATATGACGGTGAGCACCTGTCTTGCGCAATATAAGCCGTAGGAAGAGATAAAGGCATTCGTTCACCGGGTTGACCAGCTCATATACCAGGGAAAAAGAACGGAAAAGACCGGATTTGTTTTGAGGCATAGTTTCGAGCACAGTTCAAACGGCAATCTTCACCCCCAATTCAATACCGCGTGTCGTGTACTTGTAGTTACAAATGGCCGAAAAGTTTAATTTATTACTTGATTCCATCTGAGTATTTCGGATAGAAAGTTGCAAGCGCGGGAGGCTCATTATTCTCAAACATTGAACTCGTCGTCCTGGATGCGGACGAGAAAACCTGCCTCATCGGTGAAATCGCTCAATTCAGCATGGAATTGGAGGCCCGCTTAAACGAAATTTTCAACCGCCTGCAGGCACTGTTTGTTGCAAGATAAAAATGGAGGAAATTGCAAAACACCCGCCCAAAAGCGTCGCGGGAATGACAGAATAGGAAGTTTTGCAATTGCCTCAGTAGGAATGGTTTTTATATAATGTGACTCTGACCCCAATTAGACCAATTAGAAAGTGTAAGCGAAATGATTATGAACATTAAACTCCGTTTTCAGCGCCAATGGAACGATGATGAAGCCAAAACCGGAGATGTTCTCCCGCGGATGCTTTTGCGGATACTATCGCTTCCCTACAGCGGCGCCGTCCTTTTCAGAAACATCCTCTGCGATCGGCGCATTATCCGACAAGAACGACTTCCCTGCCCGGTACTTAGCGTCGGCAATATTACCGTCGGCGGAACGGGCAAGACGCCGACGGTGATCATGATCGCCAAGCTCTTGCAACAACACCGCTATCGCCCCGCCGTACTAAGCCGCGGCTATGGGGGCAAATCCGGAAGCCCGGTCAATGTTGTCTCCGACGGAAAAACAGTTCTGATGGGGTGGAAAGAGGCCGGGGATGAGCCAGTGCTGATGGCAAACTCTCTGCCGGGGATTCCGGTTCTTACCGGAGCAAACAGGTTTCTCACGGGCAGTGCGGCCTTAGAGAAATTCGGCGCCGATATCCTGATTCTCGACGACGCCTTTCAGCACCGGCAGCTCTTCCGTGATCTCGACCTTGTCCTTCTTGATAGCGCCCGTCCCTTTGGAAACGGTTTTCTCCTGCCCCGGGGGCCTCTGCGCGAAAGTCCCTCCGCCCTCGCCCGTGCGGATATGCTGCTGAGAACCGGGCTTGCCGAAAAGGGCGAACCTCTGCCTGTAAAAACGAAGTTTAATGTTTGCAATATTGAGCTGCCGTCGTTCCGGGGGGTGCACAGGCCGACGGGGATCGTTTCGGGCAAAACGGGACACAGCGATCCTCCCGAGGCGTTGCGGGGAGAAAAAATCATGGCCTTCTCGGGGCTCGGCTCTCCGGAATCCTTCCGCAAGGGGCTCGCCGCTCTGGGCGCGGCTGTGGTTTCGTACCGCGATTTCCCCGATCATCACCCGTACAGTGACGCCGATATTGTCGCGCTGCGGCGTCTCGCCACCCAAAGTGGGGCATCCCTGCTTGTCACCACCGAAAAGGACGGGGTCAGGCTTGCCGATTTTCCGGATTTTCTGGCAGAGGTATCGCTTCTGAGGATCTCGATGGAAATTACCCCGTTCCTGCCATTTTCCGAGCTGCTTTTCTCCCGGCTCCACTATCGATAATTCCTGAAAATAAAAAGGGCATAATATCATTTGAAACACACACACAAATAATGTACGATAAAACCATAAAATACGTGTGGAATCCTGAAAAAAAGAATGGTTAAAGGTCAGTGAAGGAATGTATTTTTCGAACAAGCAATAATTCATCTTTTGCGGGATGATATATGGGAAATAACTGATCATCCCGACCAGGCAAGCTGCCCAGGACAAAAGCTTCACTTTAGAGGTAATTGCAAAACTCCGTGTCATGCCCGAATGCTTTTGTCGGGCATCCATGATTTCAAATAGTTAAAAACTGGATTATGAACATTAAACTTCGTTTTCCCGCCCAGAAGCGTCGCGGGAATGACAGCGTTGGGAGTTTTGCAATGGGCTCTTTATTGTTGTAGGTGGAAAGGAGAAAAGGAAATGGGAGTTGCTTTATCTGTAGAGAAAATGTCGATTGAAGAGAAAAACCAAGCTATGGAAGCTATTTGGGATGATTTATCTGAGAAAGCAGAAAGTCGATTGTCCGCGCCTTGGCACAAGGAAGTTTTAAATTATGGGGAAAAAGGAATTATTAGTGGAGAGGATGTTTTTATTGATTGGAATAATGCCAAGGAAAAAATAGAAAAATCAATATCATGAAAATCAGAATCCTTTCATCTGCAAGCCAGGATTTAGTTGATGGCTATCAATTTTATGAAAAGCAATTGGAAGGCCATTGATTGAATTGATAAAAACTTCCTTTTTCGTGGTGGGATCGTTTTCAGGAACCGCATCTTGGTCAAATTTCTGAAAACAGTTTTGGCAGATCTTCATTGGCACTATGATTCGCAGAGAGAATCATTTTATGAATAATCCGCTTACAAAATATCCACCAGTCTTCCTGGGTCCGATGAAAACGATCATCCCCTGCTCTTTCAACTTCTTTACCAAGCGTTCGATGGTTCTTTGAGGGATATCCAGGGCGGCAGTGATCTCTGTGACATTTTTGCCGGGAGTATTCCTGATGTAATCGGCAAGCCGGTCTATTCCCTCCGTTATCCCGCCATCTGTTCCGCCACTTATCCCGCCATTTATTCCGCCACCTTTCCTCTCAATGGCGGGACGCCGGGTAAACTTCACGACAAAAGCGCCGGTTATTTCCTTCAACTCAGGCTTGGGATTGCCGTTTATGACGCACCCCTCCACCATCCGTTGAAATCCCGTTCCCCATCCTTCGATAAAACCGATGTCATGGAATATGTTCGCCAGTCCCCTGTTGCGTGGGATGGAACGGTTTTCGGACAGCAGGTTCTTGATATTCAGTTCCTTGGGCAGAAGTCCCGGACTCCAGATCTCCAGGCGGTCGTCGAAAATACGGATCTGGATGTTGCCGGGGTCCGTATAATCCCGGTGGACAATGGCATTCACGACGGCCTCTCGCAACGCCTCCAGCGGATAATCCCATTTCTCGTCACGAGCGGCTTTGGCGCCGATACCTACGCCCATGCTGATATGCCTCTGGATAAATTCGAGGACCTCGCCGACCGCTGCAATCAGGTTCCCCTTGAAATCCTTCATGTCCAGGAAATGGACCATCGTCTTTCCCTTGAAGCGGGCGCCTTTGATCACAGCGCTGGGAATCAGGTCGTTTTCCTTTGTGAAACAGAGGTAGCCGGCGTTGGTAAGCTTTCCTTTTCTCAAAACCATCAGCTTCTCGATGATGCGTCTTTCCGGGATTTTACCGAAATGAAAGACCATTTCGTTCAGGCGGCGGATGGCGGCCACATCCAGATCCAGAGTCTTGAAATCCTGCGAGAGCGTCCGTTGATCAAAATCGGGGAGCGTATAACGTTTGATTAGGTCGCGAATCTCTGTGGCCGACAGTTTCTGGTTGGCCTTTCCAACCCGGACATAGGCTTTCTCAAAGGCAAAAACCGGCTTGTTGTCCGACTCGGGGATCTCCAGCTCCACGATTTCGCCGGGGCCGAAGGTCTTGACGTTGATCGAGGGATAGAGGATCGGGTCCGTGTGCATCTTGATCTTGTTGGCCATTTCCTCCAAGGTGTCCTTGCCTATGCTCAAACCCGTCGGATTTCCCTGATCATCCAGGCCGACGACGACCTTTCCGCCTTTTTTATTTGCGAAAGCGGACAGGGAAATGATGATCTCTTTCCAGGCAGCAAAGGAGGATTTCTTCTCCAGGGTTTCAGATTCTCGGTACATATGATTCCTCTCCTCTTTATAAGGTTCGCTGTGCGTCATCAGATTTATGCGGTATATTTCCCCGGTACCGAAGACCAGATGAAGCTTTGCGTATCAATCATATCCCTTGGCTTCAGATAATCGCTTATTTTTGATAATTCGTCAGACACGTATTGAGAAAAGAGAAGCAACCTTTCGTAGCTGTTCCAATTGATTTCCGAACGATAATGGAGTTCAAAGGCAAAGGCGTCCGCTGCATACTGGGTCACTGACGGTTTCATGAACATGTACTTTTCAGGGAAGGCAAGAAACAGGAAGTATGTCTGAGTCGTCCATTTCGCAGCATTGATATTTTCCAAAGCGGTCGCAAAACATTCAAACCTCTTTGATAATTGCTCGGAACCATAGAGAAGCCCAAACAAGGCGATTGAAAAAAGCTGCCTATTTTCGGCGGACTTCAATCCATCCGTCAACGTCATTTTTTCATTTTTAAATATCAAATTGGTTTTATTGACGACCTTGAGGGCGTGCAGACAGATCTCTTCATATTCCCCAAGCTCCATTAAATCCGCGAATGCAGATTGGTTCAGTAAGTTGGTCATCAGGTTGTGTGCTTCAACTTTGTACGCTCTTTCGTGTTTCAGATATTCATTGTCATAAAAACCCTTCGGGAATATTCGCGAAAACAAGGACACCAAATTCCCAATGGATCTGAATTTTACATCTTTGCTCTGGCCGGGCAGTCGAAGATTATCCAGAAGGGGGTGGGCTGCATCTTTGCCTTCGATTTTGGTAAGGAACGCCATGAAATCCTTGCCGATGGTCCTTTCGCCATGATTAACAAAGAATATTTTACAGTAAGGTCCGCCCGTTAATTCAATTATTTCTCCCAAGCCCCACGCTGTGACTTTTTCATATCTGACACGATCCCCTTTTTTAAAATCCATTTATCTCTCCCTCAGGTAAAATTCAGACCTGCCAGATTCTCTTAGTCAATCCATAGAGAAGTTCTGAACGTTTTTCTAATGCATCGAGTGTAAATTGTGGAACTGGCGTAAATTCCAGACTGGATTGCTGGATAAAATTCTGCATTGCGGAATTCGACTTATAGAAGTCCGGCACCAAGGTCTGTGCCAGGTAAGGGGCACTGCCCGTATAGGTCTTTAACTTATTTGCGTATGATTCCTTTCCTGAAGACTGGTTATCTTGTCCTTTGAGGAGCAGGAGACCGCCAAAGCGGTTTCGCTCGTTTTCGAACAGCGCTTCATCTACATCGCCTTTAGCGTTTTTAAAAAGACCTCGGCTTTCGTCGTTCCGCGCAAGGATGTGTTCGATATGGTATGCATTGCTTTTTCCGGTTCCAGATACGTAATTGTACAACGTATCCTGAAGATTACATCCAAGTCCCTGAACGATCAATAACTCTATTCGCGCAAGGAAGTATCGAAGAAACCGGGGATTATAATCGCCATACCCAACCTGCTTGAACTGAACATAGGTGAGTAGATCCTTCGAATTAGTGTTGCGACGACTATTGATTTCTGCAAGAACCTTCTCGTTGATAGTCTCCTCGATTTTTTCTTTCGGACATCCATGGAGCAAGGGATTCAGTGTATAAAGAAACTCCTGGAATTGGTTACTGTCGTATGCCCGATTCAATTGCAGCAATACATACGCCCGATCGAAGCCTCTTGCGACGGCTGCTATCTTCGTATCTTCGTCTGGATCGTTTACGTTACAGGCCGCAATGGTCAACATGATATGGCCATCCATACGGTTAAGCTGCGAGTTGTAGTAACACTCCGGTATTGGCGATCGTTCATTTTCACCAAGTTCACGGAGCTTCAAGAAAAGCCATGCATAGTAGCGGAATGGCCCGTCGAGGAAAACCTTGATCCCCTGTGCATTGCGCTTCAAATGTAGCACATCGTCACAGATCGGTTCGAAGATGGCTCTGTGATATGGTCCGTCAAAGCTTTGTCCCTGTTTGCGAACTTCGGAAAAGTGCGCTCTCAAGTAGGTCCGGAAGAAATAGTCTGCTTCGTCTTCGGCCCTCGCTTCAAGCTTAGACAATGATTCTTGCCAGATATCCGTGTAATGATCAACCTCCGCCGTATCAATCTCGCCGAGGAGTTTTCCTTTCATGATCTCGTAAGGCTGAAGCCTTACCCCTCTGTCATTTATGACCTCGAACACCATAGGAACATCGGTCCGTGCAACCTCAAGATTGATAATGACGACAGTACAGAGGAAGTAGAAGATGAACGTGTCCAGCTTGTGTCGGGTTGATAGCCGGGCTGAAAACTCTTTCCGGATGCGGTCATAGTTCTTGATGATATTTTCAGCTGTAACCCCGTCTTCGATCATATCCTTAGTGAGAGGCAGATCCATAAACAGGGCATGCATTATGGGCTCTCGCTTACTGTGCGCCATCCAGAACTGCTTCTTGCCACCAACCCCAACCCCGACAACCTTTGTCTTCAACCAGTCACGCAGGTCCGTCGAGTTAAAACAAGCCGGACCGCACATCTGATAGAGCGCGATCAACATTAATGTCAATGTGGTGAGTCGTTGCTGACCATCGACCACGAAAATGTGACCGTTTGTTTTATTCGTGATGTATGTGTTCAAGTAGTACCAAGAGTAGTATTTCGCCACATTGGCTTCCGAGGGATCCAGATCAGCGTGCAAAGCATAGGATTGTTCAAAGTGGTAAAAAATGTCGTCAATCAGTCGTCCTACCTCATCCTCTTTCCACTTGTATTCTCGTTGATAGAAATCGATATGGTAGTTTGTTGTAGAAAATAGTGTGTTAATATTTTGTTTTTCTGGATTGACTTCCATGCTTGCCGTCTCCTCTCATAATGGCTGGATTAATTTGATAAGCTGTCGCTTTTTCCCAGCGCGCATACGGGTAGGCATCAGCCGTTTACAGCTTTCCCGCTTCCAGAAAGCTGTAATATTCGGTCCTGTTGAAAATGATATGATCCAAAAGCGTGATGCCCAGAACGGAACCAGCGGTCTTGAGTTGGGCAGTCGCTTCGACATCGTGGGGTGAAGGCTCGATGCCGCCGCTTGGGTGATTGTGCGCAACGATGACAGCTGCGGCGCGATCCGCAAGGGCATCGGCAAAGACCTCCCGTGGATGGACGGGCGCCCGGTCGATCAATCCGATGGACACGACCCGGATATTCAGAATTTCATTTGCCCCATTGATACTGGCACAGAGAAAGTGTTCCTGCTTGCGATCCGCGTAATGCCTCACGTGAGGAAGCAGATCGGCCGGCGTCTCAATCTTCACCCCCTCCGGCTTGATGCGACGTCTGGCAAATTCGATTGCGGCAAGAATTAGCGTGGCTTTGGCAGGGCCCACGCCTTCAAAGCCGGTGAGCTCCTCGGCACTTATTCCTAACCCTCTTTCATCGATGACGCGGGACAGCTTTTCGGCTAAGGCCATTACATCCATTCCCGGCGCACCCTTGCCGAGCAACACAGCCAGCAACTCTTGATCGTTCAAGGCGGCCGATCCTTTACGAAGCAGCTTCTCGCGCGGTCGGTCCTGTTTCGGGATATCTTTAATGCGCTTGCTCATCTCGTTATGCCGCGACGAATAGATGGTTTTGAATCACCGTAAACGCCATGATATCGAAAATGCCGCTGGGGTCTGTGTATTTCGGGTCGCTCAACTCTTCATAGCGGCCGAGTTCATCATACGTTTCCTGTATCTCGCCATTGACCTGTCCACGATATGCGCCTTCGAGATAAACACTATCTTCGCGATGGGCATGAACGGTACTGCGGATGACCGGATCTGCCACTTTTGCTTCGGTCACCTGTCTGATATAGAGGGCCTCCTCGTCGCTGATGTCGAACCTGGCCCGAATGTCAGCGATTATATCCTGAACCGAAACTTTTTTCGGCGGCGGACCTGGACCTTTCCCGCCCCTGCCCGGTTTGAGCTTCACCTTGCCTCCGCTTCGGACTTCACCCTCGTATGTTACGGCAGACTTGATGACCTCGGTCTGACGGATCTGCTTCATCAGTTCAGAGATGCTGCCCTGTTTGATGAGTTGTGGCCCGACATATTCCGCAAACGCGGCGAACTGTCTGATTTCGTCCGGATAGGTAAAAAAACAGGTGAGAAAGTGAAAGCTCTTTACCAACCTGGCCAGGAGATAGACAAAGACCTTTCGCACCTCCAGCGAGCCGAGTCTCGCTTGGAAACGAATGCGGAAGCCATGCACGGCATACTGCACCTGCGCGTCCGTTCCCGCAGCCAGCAGTTTTACGAAATCAGTGGCATCCTGCTGGGTGAAGACTCCCGCCGCCAAAATCTCTGAGTGCAGCCTTGTGCACAGTGCCGGGTCCGGCTCATCCGGCTCGAAGGGGGTCCCTTTCCGGTACTTGGCGAACGCCCTCAGGATCGCCGCGGCGTTGTTTGTAAAGTCCACTACGACGACATCCTTTTTCCCCTCGTGGCAGCGGTTCAGACGCGACACCGTTTGCACGGCGTTTCTGTCCACGACAGGCTTGTCGAGGAACATGCCGGCAAGCAGGGGCTGGTCGAATCCGGTCTGGAACTTGTTGGCCACGATCATCAGCCGGTAATCGTCTCCCTCGAAACGATCTTCGATCAATTCGCCATCCCGCAGACCGTTGACCGCATGTTCGCTGACGGCTGCGTTGGTTTCGGGATGGACAAAATCCGAGAAGGCATAGAGCGCCTTGTAGTCCGCTCCTCGTTCTTTGAGCTTTTCCTTGATGATATCAAAGTAGCGGAGCCCCGCGATCCTCGATGTCGCTACGATCATCGCTTTGGCGCGGCCGCTGATAAGCGGCTTTACGTCCTTCTCGAAGATGCGGAGCATGATCTCGGCCTTGTATTGGATCAAGCCGTCATCCTGGTAGGCGACGTTTTGGAGAGCCTTGGCAACGACGCCTATCGGGTAGAGCCTTTCCTCATCCGGTGGCGGCACGATAGCGCAATGCAGATGGTAGAGCGTCTTGTAGGAAATTATGCTTGTCGCCACGTCTACGATATAGCCCTCGGCAATGGCCTCGGCTTCGCTGTATGTATCGAACGGCGACCCGAACAGGGTAAGGGTGGATGGGGCGGGCGTCGCGGTGAAAGCTACGAAAAGCTGGTTGCGGTCATGCTCGCGGATGATCCTGGCAATTTTCTCTTCTTCATCCTGATCATCCTCGGTCGCATCGTCCACATCCGGATCGTCCGTCTTGCGAAAAGGCACGCGGATGGCCACGCCCATCCTGCCTTCCTGCGACCGGTGCGCTTCATCGATCAGAAACGCCACGCGCAGTTCCTTCAAATCGGGGTTTTTCTCGATCTCCTCTAGAACCCAGGCAAATTTTTGCTGGGTCGTAACAACGATCGGTTTGCGCTCCTTCAAGAAACGGGGCAGGTCTTCCGATTTTCGGGCCAGCCCCACCACAGCCTTGAGGTGCGTAAATTTCTCGATATCTTCCCGGATGTTCGTATCAAGGGACTTGCGGTCGGTCAGGATGAAGACGGCGTCCACCAGTTTTTCGTTCGTGCCGGGCTTGAAGAGGCTGTGGAGGCGGTCGGCAAGCCAGCAGATGGAGAGGGTCTTGCCGCTGCCCGCTGAGTGGTCAATGAGGTATTTCCGCCCGATATCGCCCGTTGCAGCGAAGTGAGCCGCCGCATCGTCGGCCACTTTGCGCACCATGCGGCTCTGGTGGTAGCGCGGCAGGATCGTGAAGGCAGACGATGCCGGTTTATCTTCCTCCGCCTCGCGTTCGGGAGCGCGAATGAGGAAGAAAGACAGCATCTCCAGGATCTGGTTTTTCGACAGGACTTCCCGGTAGAGGAACTCCACCGGGTATTCGCCCGCCGTTTGCGGCGCGTTGGTCAGACCCGTGTTGTGCCACCGGAAGTTTTCGACGCGACTTGGATCACTGGCCGCCATAACATCGCTGGTGTCGGCAACGAGGTAAAGAAAGGGATGACGGAAGATCTTACGGGCGTGATCCCGGCCCGCGAACTGCGCCACTGCGTCATGGACATTTTGGTTTTTCTCGTGTTTGACCTCCATGGCCACGATAGGCAGGCCATTGAGGAACAGGACAAAGTCGATTTCTTGGTTTGTTTCCCCGAAGTAGAAATGGGGGCGGAAGGTGATGCGGTTTTCGCCGTGCTTTGTCGCGGCGGCGCTTTCCAATGAGCGTGGTTTGGCATAGTAGAGGTGAAACTCAAGCCCTCGCACCTTTAAGCCCTGACGAAAGATCATCCAAAGCGGCGTATGTTCCAGTTCCCTGCGGAGCGCCCGAAACACCTCGTCCCGTGCATCCGTGCCATAGTCATCCGCCAGCTTCTTGATCATATCGGCTTGGGTGGCCTTGAGAAAGGCCCAGAGCTGATCTTCGGCGATGTAGTGCTCGGCGTCCGTGATGTCGGTCTGTTCGAGGACGCAGTAGCCGTGCTCGCGGATAAGGAAATCCGCAATATGCTCTTGAAATTTCAGTTCCGGGGCTTTCCTCTGTTTAGCCATAGGCTTTCACCTGGTTCAGATCCGCCTCTGTAATCCGCCGTTGACCCGTGACGCATTCGTGGATTAGCGACTTGCGGTAGGCGAGGAGGGTTTCGATCGAGTTGTTGAGAATAGCTTTCGTTGTCCTTATTTCGCCCATCTTTTCATCCAGATATTCGGCAATTTGTACCTGCTCTTCCTTTAGCGGGAAAGGGGCAAAGTTAGTACCAATGCGAACATAGTTCAGGTTCAACTGTGTTGTGAGGACAGCCGAGCGAAGGAGGATGCCTTTCATAGCGCGCATCAGATAATAGAGGAAATCCAAATGGGTATGGTGGTTGGGTACGAGACCAACCATGCTGTCAGGAAAACAAGCCTCAAAATC
This sequence comes from Syntrophales bacterium, assembly GCA_023229765.1. Lineage (NCBI taxonomy): Bacteria > Pseudomonadati > Thermodesulfobacteriota > Syntrophia > Syntrophales > Syntrophales bacterium. The sequence continues at coordinate 17,374 of JALNYO010000025.1, forward strand.
CAAGATTGCTACGTCTCCAACATTTGCCGCAATCGACATAACGAGGGTTCCCCGGGGAAACATCTTGCTGATACTAAAACCAAGATCGTTCAGGGTTTGAGAGTAACTGCGGATGTATTTCTCAGCAGCAGTAATGTCTCCCGTCTGAACGAACGGATAGTCTCCATCGTAGAACGCTGGATCGTTCCTGGGACGATGACTAAATTTGCCGCGAAGGAGTTCACAACGTCGCTTGATCTGCTGCACCTTCCAATGGCCGGGAATTCTCGGGAGCCAATCGAGACCAGACGGCATCATCTGGACGTCGGGATTCAAGCCCTGTGTCACGGCATGCTGGATGGTTGAAATAACCATTGAATCCAGTATTTCGATCTGGCGGCGTTTGGCAGCCATGGCCGCGTCGATTGCCGTGCAACTCCTATCCAGATACACCGCAATCCCTTTCTGTTCCGACAAGGGAGGCAGTGGCATGGAGAACGAACTGAAGTCCTTATCATCAATTGCCGGATAACCAACACCCTTTGCTGTTGCCTCAAAGTATTGCCGACCATACTCCGAGATCAATGCGTAATATACAAATTTAGGTATAAGTTTTCTTTCGTCAGATTTCACAACATTGAAACCAGTCGAACAAACGAAATTACTCTGGCCATTGGGGCAGAATGCCACGGCCTGTAAGTTAGGCCTGACTGATGAAATCACGGTGTTATTCTTCTCAATACATCGCCTTGCTCGCGATGGGGCGTTTTCAAAACATAAGCGCTCAATGGCATTCGGGTCAACGATCCCGTAATAGTCCACGTTCGAGATTTCGAGGTAATTGAACTCGTAATCCGGGTCAGTGTCAGCAGGCAAAGACAAAGCATTGATAACGGCCACGTCCTTGAGTCGGTCAATTGTCCAGTCTGAAGGGTTGCATTTCATGGATTTCCCGGCCCCTCCAAGAAGTTGCGGCCTTTCAGCGTCAAGCGATAGCGCTGGGTGGGGCTGCGCGGCGCCTCCGGCTGTTTCATCTCGACCAGTCCCATTTTCAGATTCTTCATGGCCTCGGACAGGGTTGTGTCACCTGCCGACGGGACGCCCAGGAAGGATTTGACTTGGTCGGTTACAGGGTCGCTTACTTGGTCGGCGGCGATAGGGTTAGGCATGTGCAGGGACGATTTATTCTTCTTCATTTTCCAAGTCCCTCCAGCATCTTCTCCGCCTCCTTCTCCAACCGCCAGAACTCCGCCAGCAGCTCCCTCGCGGGCGTGGGGGGCTGGTAACGGTAGAAGTATTTGTTGGGCAGGATTTCGTAGCCCATCTGCGGGCTGTCCTGCCAACGGATGATCGGCTTGGCGATTTCCCGTTTCAGAAAGGCCTCGATCTCCTCGCCGTGGGGGATGTACTCGTCGTCCTTGACATAGTCGCGGTGCGTCCATTCGACGGAGAGGACCTCCGGTCTGTCCTCCATCAGCGCCTTGAACTTTTTAGCGGCGTTATCCCTGGGGGTAATAACTATCTTCTTGATCTCTTCCCCTTTGCCATTTTTTAGGCGGATGCAGAAGGATAGATCACTGTCGTAGAACTCCTGCTCTTTTTTGAGGTTCGCTGCGGTAAAGGCTTTCTCATAGGGCTCGGTGATCGTGGCCGGCTGGTCCTGCTCGTCGAACTGCCAGAAGACGACGCCGACCTTGTGATAAGCGAAGTCATCGCGCCGAAACAGCTTCACCTGCTCATCGGCGTAACCTTCGGCCCAACCGTTGCAATAACGTTCCTCGATCCAGGCGCGATTCGCATCGGTGATGCGATTGCGTTTGCTGCCGAAGGACCTCGGCTCCTTTTCGTATTGCCGGCGGGCGTCGATGAGCATCACACGACCCAGGTGCGAGGCGGGCTTTTCGCTGCGCAGCAACCAGATGTAGGTGAAGATGCCGGTGTTGTAGAAAAGCTGGTCGGGCAGCATGACGATGGCGTCAAGCCAGTCGTTTTCGAGAATCCAGCGGCGGATTTCGCTCTCTCCCGAGCCACAGTCGCCATTTGAAAGGGGCGAGCCGTTGAAGACGATGGCGATGCGGCTTTCTCCTTGTCCGGCAGGCTTCATCTTGGCAAGCATGGTCTGCAGGAAGAGAAAAGGTCCGTTGTCGGTCCTCGGCAAACCTGCCCGGTAGCGATTCGTCCTGAGCTTCCGTACTTCCGTTTCGTAGCCATCCTTGCCGCCCCAGGTAACCCCGAAGGGTGGATTGGACAGCATGAAGTCAAAACGGAATTTGCTTTCGGGAAGCTGGTCGCCCGGTTCCTTGCTATGAGGATCGTGGGGGATGAGCGAGTTGCCAAGATGAATCTTGGCCTGACGATCGTTTTTGATGGGCAGGTCGGCCTGGCAGATGGCGTAGTTCGTCGGGGAGAGCTCATGCCCATGAACAGTGACGTATTTTTCGACGGCGGCCTTTTCTTCTGGCGTGTCTGCGCGGTCGAGCAGGTGTTCCTTCGCGACGGAAAGCATGCCTCCTGTCCCGCAGGCAGGATCATAGATGGAGATGTGCCGGTCGGGAATGGGGATGTCCAGCAGCTCAACCATCAGCCGGATCACCTCGCGGGGGGTGAAGTGATCCCCGGCCTCCTCACCGCTCTGTTCAGAGAAGCGCCGGAGTAATTCCTCGTAAATGTAGCCCATCTCCAGCGGCGAAAGATTGTCGGGGCCGAGTTCCAGTTCCTTGTACTGGTTGAGGATTGGGGCCAGGCGGTTGTTTTTCACCATCTGGCTGATGGTCGCGCGGTAATTGAAATTCTCGATGATGTCGTCGACGTTCTTGGAGAATCCGTTGATATAGTCGCGGAAGTTATCTGTGAGCAGTGTGGGATCCTCTTCGACGATTTTGCGGAGCGTCCAGTCGGTCTTGTTGGAAAACGGCGACTGCTTTGGATTCAACTCGAGATCCTTGACAAGCTTGGCGAGTTCTTTCTCCCCCAGTTTAGGGCGCTTTGCCAGAACTTCTGCCCGTCTTTTTTCACGCCAGGCAATCAGTACACATTCGAGACGACGGATGACGATGATCGGCAGGATGACATTCTGGTATTCGTAAGCCTTGAACTTCCCGCGCAGACGCACGGCTGATTTCCAGATTTCGCCAGCGAGGTTATCGAGTTTTGGCTTGTTGAGGGACAATGCCATGGGGTTTAATTTCTCCTATGCATGATTGTTTTGCTGTCGTCGCATCATGATCAAGCGATCATTTGATCAACCGCTGTTTGTTTTCTTGATATGTGATTACATGTTGTTTTTTTATATCGATATCTAGCTTCTCATGCACCCATTGCATTTCCTGCTCTGTGGTTTTAAACATGTATAGTCGGTTCAGGACCATGAGCCTTATGATCCTGGAGGCGACCAAATCTTTCTCTGCTTCCTTGCAGAGTTGGGAGAGTTTTTGTTTTGGTATTGGCTTTGGTGAATCCAGGTGGATACAGAGATCGATCAACTTGAACGCTAAAGTGTCATTTCGTTTAACGACATCGTTGATGTCCTCGAACAGGCTGTCTGAATTTGCGCCCCGCGCTGCCTTCATCACGAACCCAAAGGACACGATTTGAACGATTCCTGCGACGACCCTCCGAGCAATCTTCTTCCTTGCCTCCTCATTGTCTTCTTTACCTCTGCGTTGGATCGCTGCCTCGATTTCGGCAACAATTGCATCGGGATTCTTCTCGCAAAAAGCATAAAAGTCTCCGAGTGCTCGCAAAGGACCCTTGAATAATTCTTCCAGGAGACTACCTTTTCTTGTTCGCGAGATCTTTGAGTATTGATTCTTTAAAACCTGTCCAAGAATCTCTGTGGTCTTGAAGAGAGCAATGATCTGAGCTATCAGACTAAGCTCATCAGCCTCTTCCTCGGATTCGGCCAATCCGTCGTTGCCGTCATCAAGTTCATCCCGTAATTCGTCGGATTCCTTGCGATGCTGTAGTGGTTTCACCCCAGAATAAATAAGTTTTGGAGCATCCTCAATCAAATTTGTGATGCCATTTGTATCACCATTGAATGTAACCGGTGCGCGATTTTTAAAAAGATTATGAATCGCTTCTGAAAGCGTGTTGATAACAAATTCATCGTTCGTGTGGTGCGCAAGAAAAAGGATAGTATTGGCGTGATCACGCACATAGAGATGTTCACAGCAATGCCTGATATATTTGCGAATTTCCTCGTCAGCTAAGCTTTCACTCAGGTACAGTCCCTTCAAATAGTAGTAAATGTAAGGGTATCTAAACGCATAATAATCTCCAATCTTACGCAGCACTCGGGCCCGAACGAGCATATCGATGCGCTCTCTGAAATCAACAGTATGCCACTTGGCCGAAAATCTGTTATTGAAATCGACCAGTTCGGATTCTGAAAGCTCATCTTTCTTTCGATAGTGAAATTCTGCGGCGAGTTGGACAGCATATTGGAAAACTTCCGTTAATTTGTCGGTCTTAACGCCGGAATTTCTAAATGCCTCGGTCAGCAGGTAGTGGTAATAGTGGCCAAGCGCGCTTTCCTTGAAGTCTCCACTCCGTCCCGCCTCGATGCTCTGCAAAAGAGTAAGCAAATAAAGTGGAATGGACGGTATCACCGTCTTTGTCATTACTGCGTTCATTAGTCGTTCGGCTTGGTCACATCTCGAAATAAATTCCGCATCGTCAACAGTGCCATCTTTCGCAAGATTGAACCATCGTTGTATCAGTTGCGATCTGCGTGCATAACCAAAGGCTTGCATATGATAATGTTCCAGTGAAATAAGTTCCCGCGGAGCATCGCCGGAAAGCATTTCTCTGATCTCGAACATTTCATTGACTGTGACAACAAAATGCCCAAATCGTTTTCGTAGCGCACAGAGGACCCCCCTGCGTGCATCTGCAGCCTTTAATGGCCCGTCATCGAAGTCATCCAGAAGTAGGATTTTATGATCTTTTGAAAGTTGGTCAAAAGCAGTAATGTTGCAGGTACCATATTGAACGCCTACTTCACGCCTGATAAGTGCGTCTATTTCAGTTTCTTGTGTCTTTTTGAGGTGTTTCCCGTTTATCAGAAGGGGGACAAAACCGCGGTCGTGATATTGACGATAGAGTTGGTATAGGAGGCTTGTGCAGCCAACCTTTTCATCCCCCTCTATTAGAACGCCGTTAACGGTAAAATCTGGAGACAGAAGGTTTTCTGAGCTTATGAATGTTCTCTCCTTGATTCCCCCGTTATTAATTTTTCTCAGATCAGGATAAACAAAAATATCTGAAAGGGTTATTTTTTGACCTCCGGGGTGCTGAAAAAAAGCGCCGGGATCGTCCAATGCCTCTTGAAAGGACGCTTCAATAGTGAACGGATTGATCTTCTTTGTTGGAAGGTCCCGATAATCGGTCCACGATCCTTCCTCCGTTGGGGTATATCGGGTTCCATCCCATCTATATCTGGTTGATGAAAACTGCTTGCGGTCAAGTTCAATGACCACGGTGTTGAAAGATGACTCCGACGGGTTTTCTTCATCTTGCAAGACACATCCTTCGATAAAAGCGCTTCTATCGCTTTCCGTGTCGTTATTAATTCCGACGTTTCCCTGATGTTCGTGCCCGGAGATAACAATATCAGCACGATTTCGAATAAAAAAACGAAAGGGGCGATAAATACTCTGACCAAACCAGTTCAGCGGGTGATGCAACACTACTAAACGGATGTCGACACCAGTCGTATCTATTTCCGAGTATGAGTCTATAGGGAAGTAAAGGCGTCCGGGACTCTCAGATAAATTGGACATCCATGATATATTTAATGATTCGAAACCAATGAATTTACCATTAATGTCAAAATGGCATGACCTCCAAAGAGGATCATCATGGGTAATGTCGTTTTCTTCGAGAGCATTCCTAAATTCGAAAAAAGATTTCTGAACAGATGTGCAAGTATCTATAATCGAAGAGTCAACCGTTGGGGTGCTGGCGTCCTCAATACTTTTTACTATTATTTGCCTCACTCCCGAATTCAGTTGAAAATTACAATCATGATTGCCGGGAACGATAATAAAAGACACTGGTATTGGTGACTCCGTCTGAATCTTGGATTTAATTTCTTTGAAAAAGTCTATGGCCAAAGCATACTGAGGATCTTCTCCGGAAAATGCAATATCACCCGAAACAACGATGAATACGTGGGAAGCGGATGGTAGAAATGAATAGACAGAGGCAGCAATCGCCTCCCCCTTTTGCAGGATGGGGTCACTAGAGTTTCTGATATGAATGTCGCTAAGATGTAGTAACACTGCGTTCATCATTGTCACCCTCAAGCGGCGTCCACAGCGCCGCGCAGGTTATCCAATTGAATTAATTGATAAATAATTATTGATAAGAACTTCCTTTTTCGCGGTGGGAGTATAGGGGGGCCATTTTTGCGTGTCAAGGGATATTTTGCATCGTGTTGCATCGCAAACGAGGGGCTTGCAATTTACCATCTGCTCTTGTTTGCCTCAAAAAAAGGGCTGACGCAAGGGTAATCCCGGGCTGGGCAGCATTCCTTAAGCGGATAGTCGATACCTTTGCGAACGGTCGCCGCAGAGCCTGCCGCGTGGCGCGAAGTCCCCAGCATGCCGTCACGATTCCGCCCTTGCCTTCAGCCGGGACTTGTGTCAATGATAGCGACGTTGACGTGGCAAAGAAGTGGGGTGGGTGATTTCAAGGGATATACGCCCCGATTTTTTTATACGATAGGGCATACATAGTGAGCAAGGAACGACTTGCCGGCATCCTGCTGGCTATCTTTCAGGCAATTCCAGTATCTTTGCGCAGGAGGCTGTTCATCGGCCTTGCCCGTGTTTTCTATTACCTTGTTCCCCGCCAGCGGATGATTGCCCTGCACAGCCTCCGCTGCGCCTTTCCGGAGAAAACAGATGGAGAGATACTGAAAATCGCCCGCGGCGTCTATCGAACGCTGGGAATTGTGGCGGCGGAGTTCTTCGATATCCCGAAACTTACCAGTGAAAATGTTCGGGAAATTGTCGAGACCGAGGGGCTTGAGAACTGCGCACGGGCGCTCGCCAAGGGGCGGGGCGTCCTTCTGTTCAGCGCCCATTTCGGTAACTGGGAGCTGGAGGCCGCGTCGATTGCCCTGCTTGTCAAACCGGCAGTCGTCATCTACCGCCCCCTCGACAGCCCGCTTCTCGACAGACTTGTCTCCCGCGTGCGTTCCGCCTCTGGCAACAAACCGCTTCCCAAGGAAAATGCGATGCGGTCGATGATCCGCACGCTTCATAAAAACGGGATGATCGGGATCCTGCTCGATCAGAACACAGACTGGTACGAAGGGGTGTTTGTCAATTACTTCGGCAGACCTGCCTGCACAACGAGCGGTCTTGCGCATCTTGCTCTCCACAGTGGCGCCCCGGTGCTGCCCGCTTATCTGATCAGGCTGGCGGAGGGGCGTTATCGTCTCGTCATCGAGCCGGCACTGGAGATTATCGACACAGGAGACCGCGATGCGGATGTAATCGCCAACACGCAGCGCTTTACGAAGGTTATTGAAGATACGGTGCGGAAATATCCCGAGCAGTGGCTCTGGATTCACCAGCGCTGGAAGACTCAGTTCTGCCAGATTCCGCTGAAAAGCAGGTGAAACGCTCATGACGGCACACCGTCTCAAAGGCAAGGATGCAGGCGAAGCTTGATGTTAAGAAAATGGAGGGACGCGCTCCGTCGCGTCCGTAGCCGCTATCTAACACGGAAATTATAGATGGAAGCCCCTGAAAAAAATATACCCCTGAGTGTCCGGGGCCATAAAAAACTGCCGGATGGCGGGATCGACCGACTGCTGATCCGGGGGACGAACTGGATCGGGGATGTGGTGATGACCCTCCCCGCCGTCGCCGCCATCCGCGCCCGGTGGCCGGACGCAAGGATATCCGTTCTCGCAAAGCCCTGGGTGGCCGAGGTTTACCGGCTGGCAAGCCAGATCGACGAGGTTATCATCTTTGAACAACCGGGGCGACATGCGGGGATAGTCGGGAAGTTGCGTCTGGCCAAAGAATTGCAGGAAAAAGGTTTCGACTGCGCCATCCTCCTGCAAAACGCGATCGAGGCAGCGATTATCGCGAAGCTGGCGGCCATTCCCCGACGCGCCGGTTATAACTCCGACGGACGGGGGATGCTGCTTACCCACTCCGTCCGTCGGACTGCGGCAATCCGCCGGGCGCCGCAGAGCGACTACTACCTCGAGATGGTGCGGGCGCTCGGCTGTCCGCCGGTTGCAAGGAAACCACGACTCCATGCTGGGCATGATTACGCCGCCCTTGCGGAATCACTCTTTTCCCGCTTCGGCATCGCCGAAAGGGGCATACTGATTGGCATTTCCCCGGGCGCCGCGTATGGCCCCGCCAAAAGATGGCTTCCCGACCGCTTCGCCTCCGTCGCCAATTTCCTGATCGAAGAATACAAGGGGCAGGTCATCGTCTTTGGAAGCGAGGGGGATCGGGCGAGCGCCGCGGCAGTGCAGGAACACACCAGCCATAAACTGATTGACATCTCAGGGAAGACAAATCTCAAAGAGGCGATCGCCCTCATTGCCCGCTGTGACATCTTTATCTCAAATGATTCCGGATTGATGCACGTTGCCGGGGCGCTTGGAATCCCGACGGTGGCGATCTTCGGCTCGACCAATCCCGCGACGACGTCGCCGGCCGGCGAAAAGAGCGTTGTCATTCACCACGATGTTCCTTGCAGCCCCTGCCTGAAGCCGGTCTGCCCAACCGATTTTAGGTGCATGAAGCTGATAACGGTTGCAGAGGTCTGCGAAACGGCGCGAAAGCTCCTTCAGGAAAATCCCCGCGTCGGGATCGGCGTGCCGAATCAGGAGAGTACCTATCAGGGTATGGGCGATTTTTGAACATTAAGCTGCGCTTTGCGCTAAACCCCCATGCCCGTGGGGCATAAGCATGCGATTGGCCAACAATGCCTGCAATCGCCGCTAAACCCCCATGCCCGTGGGGCACAACGAAACATGAAAATCCCCCCTTGCCCCCCTTTGGCAAAGGGGGGATGGGGGGATTTTCATACAAAGGAATCAGGATAATGCAAAACGACGGGAAAAAACAGGCCGCAATTTTTCTGGACCGTGATGGGACAATTAACGAAGAGGTCGGCTATCTGGACCAGCCGGAGAAGCTCCGCATGATTCCTGGCGCGGCCCGGGCAATCCGCCTGATCAACAAAAGCGGCCTGAAGGCCATTGTTGTCACAAACCAGTCTGGGGTTGCCCGCGGTTTTTTTGATGAGGCGATGGTCGCGGCGATCCACGAGAAAATGCAGAAATTTTTGGAAGCAAAAGGGGCCTGGATCGACCGCTTCTACTACTGCCCGCACCACCCGACTGACGGAATGGGAAGCTATCTGCAGGAGTGCTCCTGCCGGAAGCCGGCGCCGGGGATGCTGCTGCGGGCGGCAGAGGAGCTGGCCCTTTCACTTAATGATTCCTATATCATCGGCGACACGCTGAAGGATATCGAGGCGGGCGGGCGAGCCGGCGTTCCGGGGGTGCTGGTGCAGACAGGATACGGCGCGGAATCCGCCGCGGCGCTCGCCGGTTTCGACCGGGAAAAAGCCGGGGTGTACCATCCGGTGTATGTAGCGACAACCCTTGAGGAGGCGGTCAGGTGGATAATCGCCGACCAGGGCAGGGAGAAACGGTGAACATCCTGATTGTCAAGTTGAGCGCGATCGGCGACGTCATCCACACGCTGCCCTCGCTTGCCGCGTTGCGCCGCTTATGGCCGGAGGCCGACATCACCTGGGTGGTCGAGGAGGCGGCAGCCGATCTGCTCCAGGATCACCCCGCTCTGAACCGGGTGATCGTCTCGGGCCGGAAGCGCTGGCTAAAGGAATTGCGCCAGGGAATGATCGCCAAGCCGTTCAGGGAAATGCGTGCATTTCTTGCAGAACTGCGCTCGCGAAAATACGATCTGGTGATAGATTTTCACGGCCTGTTCAAAAGCGCCGTGATCGTTTTTTTGAGCGGCGGCAAACGAAAGCTGGGATATGACAGCCTCCAGGAGGGAAGCAGACTTTTCTACAACGAAAAGATAACGGAAGCGCTGGAAAAACACGCCGTCGAGCGCTATCTCGATTTTGTCCGCTACCTTGCCTGCGGGGATGAGAAAACCTGTCTTTCCGGGACGCCGGAATTCAGGATTACCATAGGTGAAAACGAAAAAAGGAAAGTAAGTGAGTTGCTCTCTAAAAAAATTTTCGGACTTTCCCCACTCCGGCCGGGGAACTCCGTCAACAGAATGCCCACCAAGCCACAAACAGTTGGAACCCGTGATAAAAGCGCTACTTTGCAACAGGCGCATCCGCCTTTTATCGCCGTCAATCCGGTTGCCTTCTGGGAAACAAAGCTCTGGGAAGACGAAAAGTTCGCCCGCCTGGGCGACCTGATCTGGCAGGAGCTGGGAATTACGGTCGTTCTGACCGGGGGAGACGCGGAACCACTGGAAAAAATTATGAAACTTATGAAAACAAAGGCGCTGAACCTCGGCGGCAAAACCTCCCTCCGGGAGCTCGCGGCGCTCTACAAAAGGGCAAAAATCGTGGTGACAACCGACTCCGGGCCGATGCACCTGGCCGCCGCGGTTGGAACGCCGACGGTTGCCCTCTTCGGTCCGACCGATCCCGTCCGCACGGGTCCCTATGGCCCTGGTCATCGCGTTATCCGTACCGGGATCAACTGCAGCCCCTGCTTCAGGAAGAAATGCCCGCAGCCCCGCTGCATGACGGAGATTTCAGTCGAAGAGGTTTTTAACGCTGTGCGCAAGAAACTGGGGGAAACAGGAACGTTGCAGACAACGGCGAAAAGCGCCGGCATCGAGTAATTAGAAATTCGTAATTATGAGGTAGAGAGCTTCCGCATCTACAAGCAATTCCCATGCTGCAAGGGTGGTTCAGGCAGGATTTATTGAGTGATTAATACAAATAATTTTGGGAGGGAAAAATGGGAATAAGGAAGGAATTGCTGGACATTCTGGCATGCCCCCAGTGCAAGGGGCCGCTGAAGCTGGCGACGGGGGAAGACGGCCTCATCTGCGAAAAATGCCGGCTGCTCTATGAGATAAAAGACGATATCCCGATCATGCTGATCGAAAAGGCCAAGCCGCTACCGGAGCCGTAACTGAGACATTGCCTGCCGGAAAAAATAATTGTCCGCTGTTTTTCTTTCCCGTTGACAAATGCCGGCAACGAATGCTACCCCCGCACATCGGGAAAAAGTTTAATTAATGTGGGTTGTTGAAATGATGCGACTGTTTTTTGTTTACGATCAGCCTGGCTGCCGCACAGCAGCATGGCCGGGTCACGACTGATGGAAATTCTCCTCAGTTTGACGCAGGAGATGGCTGTCTTTGTAGTTATTGCCTACATCTACTCCAAATCTCCGCTTTTCAAATCGCTGACGACCGCGTCTATCCGCGGACGCGATAGAATCTACCTCTATTTTGTTTTTTCCTCCCTGTCGGTTATGGGCACCTATCTGGGGGTCCCCGTCCAGGACGCCATCGCCAATACGCGGGCGATCGGTCCGGTATTGGCGGGCCTTCTCGGGGGGCCCGTTCTGGGACTGGCCGTCGGGTTCACGGGCGGACTCCACCGGTTTTTTCTGGGGGGATTTACCGCGCTCTCCTGCGGCCTTTCCACAACAATCGAGGGAGGAATCGGGGGGCTCGTTCATCTCTACCTCTACCGGAAGAACCGTTCCGACCAGACATTGAATCCGAAGATAGCCTTTATGACGGCGTTCGGCGCGGAGATAACGCAGATGATCATCATTCTGCTCGTTTCCCGTCCCTACGCCAATGCAGTCGCCCTGGTGCAGGTGATTGCGCTTCCGATGATCTTATCGAATGCAATCGGCGCCGCCCTGTTTGTAAACATCATCCGCGACCAGAAGAACATGCTTGACCGAATTGTCGCCTCCTCTTACGAAAAGGCCTTTAAAATTGCGGAACGGACGTTGAATATTCTTGCGGGGGGTATAAACGACGATTCGGCCGTAGAGCTGGCGAGGATCATCCACGAAGAGACGGGCGTCGGGTCGGTTGCCATAACCGACCGGGAGAAGGTCATTGCCTTTACCGGCCATGGTTCCGATCACCACCGGCCCGGCGACCCCATCGCCACGCATTTTACCAAAACGGCGATTGACGAAAACAAGGTCGTTTTTGCAGACGGTGTAACGGAGAGGTATCGCTGTTCGCTTTCCGGGGAGTGTCCCCTGCACTCCGTCCTGGTCGTTCCCCTCCATATCGATAATGACGTCATCGGTACGATCCAGCTCTTTGAGCCCAAAGACAAAAAATTTCTCAATATGAACAAGACGCTCGGCGAGGGGATTACCCGCCTCCTGTCGAATCAGCTTTTGCTGGCCCGTTATGAGCTGCAGAAAAACCTGCTGGTGCAGTCGGAACTGAAGCTCCTGCAGGCGCAGGTAAACCCGCATTTTCTGTTCAATGCGCTCAACACCATCATCGCCATCCTCCGGATCGATTCGTCGCGCTGCAAGGAGCTGCTGATCCATCTCTCCAATTTCTTCCGGAAAAATCTGAAGCGCGGGAGCGATCTGTCAACCCTTGAGGAGGAGCTCGACCAGGTAAATTCCTATCTGCAGATCGAAAAAGCCCGTTTTGACGACCGGCTGACCCTGGAGATCGACATTGACCCTGCGCTGCTGCAGGTAATTCTTCCCACTTTCACCCTCCAGCCCCTTGTCGAAAACGCTTTCAAACACGGCATTTCCAACACAATCGGACAGGGAATAGCCAGAATCAGGGCCTTTCGCAGGAACGGCCGGGCGATCATAGAAATAGAGGATAATGCCGGCATCTTTCCCGAACAGAAAACGGGCGACGGCTACGGGATAAAGATTGTTGACAAACGGCTTAAGTGTCAGTTTGGCGACGATGCGGGGGTTAGCATATCATGCGAACCTGATAAATTCACCCGGGCGACGGTTACGTTGCCGCTGGAGACGAAAACATCATGATGCGCGCCCTGATCGTTGATGACGAAATCTATTCCCGTGAGGAGCTGGAGGCGTTGCTGGGCGAAACAGGGGAGTTCAGCAATGTCGGGAAGTGCGCCAATGCGCCGGAAGCGATCAGGGCCATCAATCGGGAAAGACCCGATGTTTTGTTCCTGGATGTGCAGATGCCAGTCATAGATGGGTTTGAACTGCTGGGCATGATTGATGAGTCAATGATGCCGGCAGTTGTCTTCGTAACCGCCTATGATGCGTATGCCCTTAAGGCCTTTGAAGAAAACGCCCTCGATTACCTGCTCAAACCGATCGAAAAGGGGAGACTTGCAAAAACCGTCGAAAAACTCAAAAAACGCTTCGGCGCCGGGATCAAACCAGTATTTGCGCTGCCGAATATCGAGAAAATTCCCTGCCTCCATTCCTCCCGGATCAAGTTGATCAAACTGGCGGATGTCGAGCAGGTCAGATCCGGCGAGACAGGGGTTTATGTGATCTGCGCGCAGGGAGAGTTCTATACGGATCTTACCCTCCAGGTTCTTGAGGATAAAACGGAACTTGTCCGGTGCCACAAGCAGTTCCTGATCAACATCGATCAGGTGGACGAAATCACCCTCCGCGAAAACGGCGCGGCGGAAATCAAGACAAAATCCGGTCGGTTTGTCCCGGTGAGCCGGAGATACCTGAAACTCCTTCGGGAGAAGCTGCTCTTTTAGCGGTTTACCGCTCACTGTCGGGTTTCGACCTTTAAAAGCTGCATTTGGCCGCCTGACAAGTTATTTGTTGCGGATTATTTCCCATTGTTGATACGGGTAAAATCAGTTAAATTTGCGTATCATTCAGGCATAAATATTTCTTGACAGAGAATTGGCAAGGTTTATAAAAGAAGCACACAGTTTTGCCTCTAAAGGGTTGGTTGGGGGCGTAAGACAGGCGATTGCTGGTTTGGTTGCCTTTTTTCTCTCGTTCAGTATAAAACGATTTCATAATTTCAGGACAGGAAAATTCATCAAGTGCCCGGGGTAAGTACGGTTTCCGGTGGTGTTGCGTGTGGTTTGAATTGTTCTTCAAGCGGACGGTTTTTTTCCATAACACAAGGAGGGGTTTATTATGAAGAAGAGAGAACTGGACAAAGAAACAAAGGCTACTGGCGTATCACGCCGCAATTTCCTGACTGCCGCGGCCGCGGTTACGGCCGGCGCGGCAACCCTGGGTTTCCCGTCGATACTCAAGGCGCAGGGGCCGATCAACATGCGTTGGCAGAGCACATGGCCCACCAAGGACATCTTTCACGAATACGCCCTTGATTATGCCAAAAAGGTGAACGACATGACCGGCGGGGATCTGAAGATCGAGGTGCTGCCGGCTGGTTCCGTTGTTCCTGCCTTTAACCTGCTGGATGCGGTCTCCAAGGGGACGCTCGACGGCGGTCATGGCGTGATGGTTTATCATTACGGAAAACAGAACGCCCTGGCGCTCTGGGGATCAGGCCCCGCTTTCGGCATGGATGCGAACATGCTCCTTGCCTGGAACAAGTACGGCGGCGGCAAGGAACTGGCGGCCAAGCTCTACGCCTCACTGGGCGCGAATGTCGTCTCCTTCCCCTACGGTCCGATGGCGACCCAGCCGCTCGGCTGGTTCAAGAAACCGATCACCAAGCTTTCCGACTTCAAGGGAATGAAGTTCCGCACCGTCGGCATTTCCATTGACGTTTTCACCGGTCTGGGCGCTGCGGTGAATGCGCTCCCCGGCGGCGAGATTGTTCCGGCCCTGGATCGCGGCCTGCTGGATGGGGCGGAGTTCAACAATGCCTCTTCCGACCGTCTTCTCGGGTTCCCCGATGTTTCCAAGGTCTGCATGCTCCAGAGCTACCACCAGAACGCGGAGAGTTTCGAGATTCTCTTCAACAAGACCAAGTTCGATGCCCTACCCGGCAAGATGAAGGCGATCATCGAAAACGCCGTCGAGGCGGCTTCGGCAGATATGTGGTGGAAGTCATGCGATCGTTACTCACAGGATTACCTTGAGTTGCAGACCAAGGACAAGGTAAAGTTCTACAAAACCCCCGACTCCATCCTGAATACCGAACTTACGGCCTATGATGCGGCGGCGGCGAAGAAGGCAGCCGGAAATCAGATGTTCAAAGATATAGAGGCGTCGCAGAAGAAGTTCGCCGCGCGCGTGGTCAAGTGGGATATGGACACCAACGTCAACCGGAGGATGGCTTATAACCACTATTTCGGGGCCAAAAAGGCCGCAGCAAAGAAGTAAGGAATTGCGTTACTATCATCGGCCGGCTATCCGGGGTTGCTCCGGATAGCCGGCTTTTAGTAAAGGTGTGACTATGCAGAAAATTTTGCTTACCGTTGACAAGATCAGCACCTTTGTCGGGAAAATCTTCGCCTGGCTCATTGTGTCGCTTACGCTGCTTATCACCTGGGAGGTGTTCTCGCGCTACGCCCTTGACAACCCGCACGATTGGGCCTTTGACGGGATGATCCAGATGTACGGGATGCTTTTCATGATGGCGGGCGCCTACACCCTCTCGAAGAACGGCCACGTCCGGGGCGATGTTCTCTACGGGTTCTTTCCGCCGCGCGTGCAGGCCAGTCTTGACCTCACACTTTACTTTGTCTTTTTCCTGCCCGGGGTAGTCGCCCTCTGTTGGGCCGGCTACAACTATGCCGGAGAATCCTGGCGAATCCTTGAACACTCGGGGATGACCGCCGATGGCCCGCCCATTTACCAATTCAAGACGGTCATCCCGGTTGCCGGCGCCTTTCTGCTTTTGCAGGGCATTGTGGAAATGGTCCGCTGTGTCCTCTGCCTGAAGACCGGCGTCTGGCCGTCGCGGCAGGAGGATGTTGAGGAGGTCGATGTTGAAAAGCTGAAGGAGCAGATGAACGTCAAGGATGAGGATATTGCCAAGTTGGATGAGTTCGTGACGGGCAAGAAAGGGAGCGGCAAATGAAAAAAGGAGCATGGTTTGGAATCTCGATGATTGCCCTCGTTTTGATCGCCCTTTTTGTTCTGATGCCGCCTTTCAGACAGATAACGAACGGTCATCTGGGGCTTTTGATGCTGGCCTTGATCGTTGTGGCGATCATGCTCGGGTTTCCGACGGCGTTCACGTTGATGGGGCTCGGGACGATGTTTGCCTGGTTTGCCTACCGCAGCGTAGATCAAAATTTGGCGGTACAGCAAACTCTTGATTTGATGGTGCAGCGGGCCTACTGGGTGATGAGCAACGACGTTCTGATCTCGGTACCCCTTTTCGTCTTTATGGGCTATCTGGTCGAGCGGGCCAGCCTGATCCAGGATCTCTTCAAGAGCCTGCATCTGGCGACCACGCGCATTCCCGGATCGCTTGCCGTTGCCACTGTTGTTACCTGCGCGATTTTCGCCACCGCCTCGGGGATCATCGGCGCGGTGGTGACGCTGATGGGACTGCTCGCCTTTCCGGCGATGCTCAAAGCGGGATACAATACCCGACTTGCGGCAGGCGCAGTTACTGCCGGCGGCACACTCGGCATTCTGATCCCGCCGTCGGTACTGCTGATCCTCTACGGCGCCACCGCCGGCGTCTCGGTGATGCAGCTCTATGCCGGGGCCTTCTTCCCCGGTCTGATGCTGGCCGGGCTTTATATCGCCTACATCATCATCTACTCGATGATTAACCCCAAAGTTGCGCCGCCGCTCTCCGAAGAGGAAAGATATGTACCCCTTCCCCTGTTTGCCGAGAAGATCGTCAAGGGTGGGAGCAATAACGTTGTGACGGGATTAATCGGCGCGATCATGGGCAAGCGCAGCGCCGATGTTCCCCTGAAAACGCTGCTTAACCACCTCCTGATCGCGTTTCTGCCGGTGCTGGCGTCAGTGTTGATCATGGGGTCTGTCTATCTTATGGTTACAAAACCGGAAGTGGTGGACACATCCGGTTTGCAGGAAATGGGCTCTGTGGCTACTACGGATATCGCCTCACCGGAAGAGGGCGGTTTACAGGAACCGGAAGATGCCGGCGGCCTTCAGGAACCCCCTGCCGAATCTGGTTTGCAGGAACCTCCCGCCGAATCAGGACTGGCGGAACCGGCTGCGCAGGAAGCGGCGCCGGAGAGCCCCCAGACTGCCGCCGCGCCGGCTGCACCTGCCCCTGATGCGGCCTCGGTTCCCGCGGCTGCATCCGCCGCCGAGCGTCTGCCCGCCCCGCTGGGCTACTGGCTGACACTGGGACTCTGCGTGGCATCGCTTGCAGTTTTCTATGCAATCTTCACGTTTGTTCGTCTCGAGATATTCAAGATGATGCTCACCTCGTTTTTCCCCTTGTCCATTCTGATCATCGGGGTTCTCGGCTCCATCATTGCCGGTCTTGCGACCCCGACCGAGGCGGCGGCGATGGGCTCCTCCGGCGCCCTGATTATGGCGATTGCCTACGGGCGGTTCAATATTACGATGTTCAAGGAGGCGGTCTTCCTCACGGCAAAGACCTCGGCGATGGTCTGCTGGCTGTTTGTCGGTTCGGGGATCTTTGCCGGGGCGTTCGCGCTGCTTGGCGGGCAGGAAATCATCAATACCTGGGTGCAGTCGCTTAACATGTCGCCCGTGCAATTCATGCTGTTGGCGCAGGCCGTTATTTTTCTGCTGGGCTGGCCGCTGGAATGGACCGAGATAATCATTATTTTCCTGCCGATTTTCCTCCCGTTGCTGACACATTTTAACGTTGATCCGCTTTTCTTTGGTCTGCTGGTTGCAATGAACCTCCAGACGGCGTTTCTTTCGCCGCCGGTGGCGATGGCCGCATTCTACCTGAAGGGCGTTTCGCCGCCCCATGTGACGCTCAACCAGATATTCCTCGGGATGCTGCCGTTCATGGCGATTCAGGTATTCGCGATCTTTTTGCTGTACATGTTTCCTGCGATCGGGCTGTGGCTGCCGTCTTTGCTGTACGGGCATTAACGGATCAGGTAAGCATTGGGAAGAGTTAATAATAAAGCGAAAGAGGGTTGCCCTCTTTCGCTTTTTATTTCTTACAGCATTGTCCGTTAACCCTGTTCATCCTTGATCTCTTAAAATGGCGAAGACAGTTAAAGGTGGTTTGGCCGCCATAGGGCCTGTCCACAAATAACTTGGACAAGATTGCGCTCAGATTTGGGTTAGATTTGGTTGCGGCGATTGAACAAAACCGCAGACGTAGCAGCGCTACGTTGAGGATTTTGTGATTGAGCCACAGCCAAAGATGGCCCAAAGATGAGATGCAAGATGTTCAGGTTATTTGTGGACAGGCACATAGTCTATTCATCGGAAATATATTGCATTTCCGAGGGAACATCGTTATTATCCGCCAATCTTAATCTTTATGATTTGTTAATGATCAGCAGACGGTTTCTTCCGAAAAAGGGCAGCGCAGAAAAGCGAGGTCGCTTATCCGCCCCTGCCGCAGTGCAATCAAAGGAGAAAAGGTATGGGAGATCTGCAGAAAATCTTCAATCCTCGGACAATTGCCGTAATCGGCGCTACCGACAAGGAAGGTTCGTTTGGGCGGGCAATTCTGGAAAACGCTCTTGCTTCCTCTAACCGCACAGTTTATCCGATTAACCCGCATCGCTCAACGGTTCTTGATAAAGCCTGCTGGCCGGATATAGGCTCTGTGCCGGAAGAGGTTGATCTGGCGATAGTCGCAACCCCTGCCGCCACCGTTCCCGGCGTGGTGGAAGCCTGCGGCCGGGCCGGCGTGGGAGGGATCATCATCATTTCGGCCGGTTTTCGCGAAACGGGAGAGGCGGGGGCCCGTCTCGAAGAGGAGATTATCCGCATTAACCAGGCGTACAAAATGAGGATCGTCGGCCCCAATTGTCTGGGGATCATCCGGCCGGCGGTAAATCTCAGGGCGACCTTCCTCAAGGGGGAAACGGAAGGCGGCGACATCGCGTTTATCTCGGACGCGGGGAGTTTCGGCAGGACCCTCCTCGACTGGGGGATCAGCTCCCATATTGGCTTCAGCATGGTCGTTTCCCTTGGTTCAGCGATAGATGTGACATTCTGGGACGTGATCGATTTTCTCTTTGAAGACCCGAACACGAAGAGCATCATTCTCTACATGGAAGAGGTGCGGGGGGATGTTAAGCGTTTCGTCAGCGCCGCCCGCTGCTTTGCCCGCGTCAAGCCGATTATCCTGCTCAAACCCCCGGGTCTGAAGGAGGGAAACTGTCATGGGTCCACCCATTCCGGGATGATGGCCTGTCCGGAAGAGGTTCTGGATGCCCTTTTCCGCCGCATTGGCGTGGTCAGGGTGCGCGAGGCGGAGGATCTCTTTAACGCGGCCAGCATTCTCTCTTCCGGGAATCGCCCCCGGGGGCCGCGTCTGGCAATCCTGACGAACGCCATGGGGATCGGGATCATCGCTGCTAAACAATTGCTCCGCTCCGGCGGAAAACTGGCCGAACTGTCAGCAAAAACCATCAATGCTCTGGACGGCGTTCTTCCTTCCTGGTGGAACCGGGAAAATCCCGTTCATCTGCTCCGCGATGCAGATGTATCCCGCTACGCGTCGGCGGTTGAGATTGTCCTCAAGGATGCGGGCGTGGACGGCATCTTGACGGTATATACGCCTCAGGATTTTACCAACTCGGAAGAGCTGGCGGAGGCGCTGGTCTCCCTTTGCGCAAAAACGGACAAGCCGCTGCTTGCGGCCTGGATGGGTGGAAACGATGTCCAGCGCGGGCGCGAGCTGATGCGAGAAAAGGGGATTCCCTCATACGAGTCGGCGGAGGCCGCCGTTCGCGCTTATATCTACATGAATCAGTACGAGCGCAATCTGCAGATTCTTCATGAAACGCCGGCGGAGCTCCCTCTCGATGAGACACCGCCGAAAAATCATCTCAAGGCGATTATCAGGCGCTCCGGGCGGGGAGATTCGTTGATTCTTACGGAGGATGAATCACAAAAGTTTCTCCGCAACTACGGCATCCCTGTGATTGCCACGCGAACAGCGGGAACCATCGATGCGGCCATCGACGCTGCCCGTGAAATAGGATACCCGGTGGTGCTAAAGGTTGCCTCGCCCGATATTGTCTTCAGACAGGACGTCGGGGGGGTGGCAACGGCGATCGACAGCGAAACAACACTCCGCAGCGCCTTTCAGCGAATCATGGACGGGGTAAGCCATTTTGCCCCCGAGGCGCTGGTGCGCGGGGTGGTCGTTCAGAAAATGCTGGAACATATAGATTACGAACTGATTATCGGGGCAAGAAAGGACGGTCATTTTGGCGCCGTCATCCTCTTCGGACACGGCGGCATCGGGGTGGAGATGCTGCGGGATTTTTCCGTCGGCCTGCCGCCCTTGAACCAGACGCTCGCCCGGCTGCTGATGGAGGAGACTGGCGTTTACCGTATGCTTCAGGGCTTCCGGGGAAAGCAGCCGGCCGATTTACGCCAGATCGAGCAGATACTGGTCGGTTTTTCCAGAATGATCGTCGATTTTCCCGAAATACTGGAAATGGATATAAACCCGCTGGCCGTCTGTCAGGGAAAGGCCGTCGTGCTGGACGCCCGGATCCTGGTGGATCGGGAGGCGTTGGCGGCAAAATCTCCGCCCTATAGCCACCTGGTCATTGCCCCTTATCCGACAAGACATGTAACCCCTTGGCGGCTGAAGGACGGCACGGAGCTGATCCTCCGCCCCATCCGCCCTGAGGATGAGCCTCTTGAATTCGAGATGCTTTCTACCTGTTCGCAGGAAACCATTCGCTCCCGCTATTATCAGAACATCAAAAACATCAGCCATGCGATGCTGGTCCGCTCCTGTCATATAGACTACGGTCGGGACATGACGATCGTCGCTGAGCTGCGCGCCGACAAAAAAAGGCGGCTTGTCGGCATCGGCAGCCTGACCGTTGACGTAAATGGCGGCAATGCGGGAGAATTTGCGATTATTGTGCACGACGATTTTCAGAAACGGGGCCTTGCATCCAAGCTCCTCGATGTGCTCATCGGCATCGCCGAGGAGAAGGGGCTGAAGGAATTCTATGGATTTCTGGAGCCGACGAATGGCCGGATGACTTATCTGTGCGAAAAGCTCGGAATGACCCGCAGCCGTTCTGCCGACGACCTGGTCCGGGTCTCTCTGCCCTTAGACGGGTAATGGCCGCCTCTGGCCGATCTATATCGAAAGCAGTTCGGCCATGTTGTCGTAAAAGACAGCGGCTTTCTGCTTGGCGCTAAACCCGGCCGCCCCTGTCAATTCATTTATCCGGGCGATTTCGGCCTCGTGCACAAACCAGGGCCAGTCCGTGCCAAAAACGATGCGTCCGGGGCCGAAGCGCTTGAGCAGGGCGACAAACTGCTCCTGTGTCAGGGTATGGGCCGCATTGGACGTATCGAGCAGCAGATTGTTACTGGGGAGCAGCTCTGCCCATAACTGCGCGAAGGGGGCGCTCAAGCCACCCATGTGGGCGCCGATGAAGACCGTGTGCGGGTAACGCCGGGCCAGCGCCGCGATCTGGACAGGCCTTGTCGTGCAGGTCTGATCCGTGCCAAAGTAGCTATGGGCGTGATAAAATGTGTCCAGCACGACGAACAGGGGCTTTGCGTCGCTGCGGTTATGGAGGTCGATCAGGTCGAACAGGGCCAAAGCCGGCGGGCCGTCGAGCACAAAACCCTGGGAAAAAGAGCACAGTTTGATTCCCCGGATTCCCTTCTGGCAGAGCCTGTCAATTTCCTTCTGATTATTGGGATAAGCGGGGTGCAGGGTGCCGGCTGTGTGCAAAAAATCCGTCGTCCTTGCCTTTTCGATGAAAATCGTGTTGATCCGTTCCACATCCGCGGCCGCAGCCGTGGGCAGAATCAGCCCGGCGGCAACGCCGGCGTCCTTCATGGAAGCGGCCAGCGACGCGATATCCAGGCGGGCATACGCGCCTGCGGTCTGCAGATTCAACAGGCCGACCAACTCCTTGCGGCGCGAGACATTGTCAATTATTTTTGTGTTGAAAAGGTGAAGGTGGCTGTCAAAAACCCTCATGGGCTTCGGTCTCCCCGATTTATAATATCCCGCTCCATTGCAACCTTGTCGGGCTCCCCCTGAAAAAATGCGCCAAACGCCAGAGTGTCTGCTATTTTATTTGACAAGACACAGCGTTTCAGGCGAGGGAGTATAGGCAGGACGGACTTGCCTGTCAACGAGATATTGCAGGCGATATTGACCACAAGATATTACGGGAAACATGAAAAACAGGATCCTTCAAACCCTGAACAAATATTGGGGGTATCAAAGTTTTCGTCTCTTTCAGGAAGAGGTGATTCTCTCAATCCTGGAAAACCGGGATACCGTGACGATTCTGCCAACCGGCGGCGGGAAATCGGTCTGCTTTCAATTGCCCGCGCTGATTGCCGAAGGAATGGCCGTTGTTATCTCCCCGCTCATTTCGCTGATGAAGGATCAGGTCGATTATCTGAAGGAACTTAGAATCCCCGCGGAATGCCTGAACTCCTCCCTGACCGGGGCGCAGCAGGCTGCGGTGCTCGGGAAAATTAGCGCCGGCCGCGTGCGGCTCCTCTACCTTTCCCCGGAACGACTGCTGATGGAACATACCATCGCTCTCCTCAAGGGGGTGAAAATCTCATTTTTTGTCGTTGACGAGGCGCACTGCATCAGCCACTGGGGACACGATTTTCGCGAAGACTACCGTCACCTGAAGATCATAAAGAAGCAATTCCCCCAGGTGGGGGTTCATGCCTTCACCGCGACGGCAACAGCCGAGGTCAAAAGGGATATCGTCGCGCAATTGCAATTGCATACCCCTGAAATCTATATGGGAAGCGTCGATCGCCCCAATTTGACCTATCGCGTTTTCCCCCGTTCCGGAAACCTGTTCGGGCAAATCGCCGAGGCGATCCGGAAGCATCCGGGAGAACCGGGAATCATCTACTGCCTGAAGCGAACGGATGTGGATGAAATTTCTAAAAAGCTCAATGAACATGGATATAGAAACTGTCCCTATCACGCAGGTTTGTCGGACAAAGAGCGTAGAAATAATCAGGAAGAATTCTCGTCGGAGCGGATCAATCTCATCGTGGCGACGATCGCGTTCGGGATGGGGGTTGATCGCTCCAATATCCGCTATGTAATCCATGCCGCGATGCCCAAATCCATCGAACATTATCAGCAGGAGACCGGCCGCGCGGGCCGCGATGGCCTGCCCGCCGACTGCACCCTGTTCTATGCGGGAAGCGATTACCGCATCTGGGAGTACATGCTCCGCGACTCGCCGGACAAGGAGGTCATGCTTGCGAAATTAAGTGCAATGTATGGATTTTGCGTACGTCCCGAATGCCGGCATCGCTACCTGTCCAATTATTTTGCCCAGGAATATGGGCAGCCAAACTGCGGCGCCTGCGATTATTGTCTAAGCGAGGTGGAGACGGTCGAAGAGCCGCTGATCGTCGGGCAGAAAATCCTTTCCTGCGTAGCGCGGGTCAAAGAAAGGTTTGGCGCGGCCCATATCGTCGAAATTCTTAAAGGAAACGTAACTGCCGCCATCGAAAAATGGGAGCACGACAAGCTTTCCACCTTCGCCCTGATGCAGGGTGAAACAAAGAATTATATCCGTTACATGCTGGAGCAATTGATTGGTCAGGGGTTTCTGCGGCGCGAAGGCGAGTTCATGACGATTGCGATCACCGAAGCGGGCTGGGAACTGCTGAGGGGGAAGGCCATGCCGCTACTGGCGAAACCGCTGGTCGCCGAGAAAAAGAAGGAGATTGAGGCGAAGCGAAAATCAAGGCGCGCCGAACAATGGGAAAATGTTGATGAAGAGCTATTCGAGTTGTTGCGCACCCGTCGCGCGGAACTGGCGCGGGGCAAGGGGATTCCCGCTTATATGATTTTCAGCGACAAGAGCCTCAAAGAGATGGCGCAGCGAAAACCCAAAACCCTGGCGCAGTTCTCCAACGTTTCCGGGGTGGGCACGGCGAAACAGGAGCAGTACGGCGCCGTTTTCCTTGATATTATTAATCAATACGTGTCATCGGGAAGCTGATGGCAGAGCCATCTCTCCACCACATTGAGATGAAGATCGGGAGCCGCCCAGGCGTGCGGACAGAAGATCGTGACCGGTCGAAGTCTGCCATTTTGACGCCCGCTTCCGTCAACGTTGAGGGGCCTCTAAAATCAGCACTCGCCCGTTATGTTCAAAATAGCCCTTGAGCTTTTCCGTTTCGGCTCTTTCCCGTTCGGTCAGCGTTCCCCCGCCCAGCCTTTTGCCCCAGTAGCCGTTTGCAATGACCGTTGCGCTTCGCTCCAGCCAATGAGTCAGTTTTTCCGTCGTTCCGGCCTGTAGGTAGATGCTGAAATCATTGACAAACAGGATGTCCCGCGAATGCAAATTGCTTTTACGGAAGAGCCCTTCGACGAGTCGCTGATTTTCCCGGGCCTTTTCGCTGGCCTCCGCTTCCGTTTTCGAACTCAGGCGAGGCGGCTCAAATCGGCCGCCCAGATAGAGAATGTCGCACCCCTCCGGCGGCGTCAATTTTCCCCCGACGCCAACCAGCCCCTTCTCTGTTGCCAGTTTTTCCGGGACCTCCGGCGCCATATCCACGATCGCGATCCGCGCTCCGAGATTCCGGCGGCACAATCCTTCCAATACCTCCTGCGACAGCGTGGTCTTGCCGGTATTGACGTCCCCCAGGATCAGGGTTTTTCGGCAGAGATAGTCTGCAATGTGAATTTCCTGCATCTCTCTCATGTATGTCGCCTCCAGCCTTGAAAGGTATCAAAAAACAGATGATGTTTCGGCGCTTACGCAGAAATCGGGACTGAATATCCTCTATCTCCATCCATACCGCCCCAGAAGGCAGGCGATCAAAACAAACAGGCCGCCGGCCAATGCCAGCCCATCCCGAATACCCATCCGGTACTCTTTGAGGAAGGTCCGCCCCGAGCGGCCAAATCCTCTCGCCTCCATCGCTTCGGCCAATGCCTCGGCCATCTGAAACGCTTGAATCAGGATCGGTCCTAAAAACGCCGGGTAATGCCGCAGGGCCGACCATCCCGGTTCCAGCGGGATTCCCCTGGCCCGCTGGGCGTCTATGACGTTTCTTATCCTTCTGCTCATGATCGGCACGAACTGCAAGGAGGTGCTCAGAACAAAGGCGACGACATACGGCATTCCGGCTTTAACCAGCGAGTTTCCCAAATCGTCGGGAAGCGTGATGCTGAAGAAGACAAAAAAAACCGTAGCGAGCGTCAGCAGTTTTAGCGCCGCCTGCGCAGCAATCCGCGCATCCGCCGTCCACCAGACGACCGCGCCAAAGAACAGCGACATGGGCAGCGCCATCCGCAGCCAATGCAGATAGAATCTTGTTTTACCGATGACAATGATGAAGAGCAACAGAATTCCCCCTGCGGCGAGCGACCAGATCAGACTGGTTGACGCCACGGTGAGGGCGGCATACCCCATGGCCAATAACAGCTTGGTGCGCGGATCAAGCATGATTTTCTCCTCCTGACTGCACTGTTCCCGCAAGGTTGCGGTTATCTGTCGAAAACAGTCGGAAAGAGTCGGTCGGTTCGAGATGGGCGCGCTCCATGACGGCCTTGTCTGACATCACCTTCCAGGGGGCGCCGTCGGCAACTACCTGCCCATGGGCCAGCAGGATCCAGCGGTGGGCGTGCTGTTCGGCAAAGGCGAGGTCATGCGTGACCAGCAGGATGGCCTGTCCCTGCGCACGCAATTCGGCCAACAGGGTCCCCAGGATACTCCGAAAATACCAGTCCTGGCCGGCGGTCGGTTCGTCCAGCGCCAGGATCGCCGGGCGGTGGGCCAATGCCGCGGCAAACGCCACCCGTTTTTTTTCGCCGTCGCTTAACCGATACGGGGCGCGCTTCAGCAACGGCTCAAGGCGGAACAGCCTTACAAGCTCCCGGAGCCAAGCCTCATCATAGAGCCCCAAAGCCTTGGGGCCCACGAGAAGTTCATCCCATACCGTCAGCTTGAAAAACTGGCTGTTCGGATTTTGAAAAGCGATGCCCACCTGTCGGGCCAGTTGGGAGACTTTGACCTGGCCGGTCTCTTTCCCCAGCAAGCGGACCCGCCCCCGGGTTGGACGATACAGGCCATTGAGATGTTTGAGCAATACGGTTTTTCCGGCGCCGTTGGCCCCCACAATCGCCAGAGATTCGCCTCTGCGCAGCGTGAAACTGACGTCGCGCAGAATGGATGCGCCGTTTAAGTCAAAGGAAACGCGCTCGACTTCCAGTACAAGTTCCGCCGCAGGCGACGGGAGGGCCGGCGAAACGATCTTCAAGTCGGCAGGCAGCGGGGAAGCCAACTCCAGCGATTGGAGCGCCTCAACACTGAGAGGCAATCGGGGCAGTCCCAATCGCCGGCCGACGCGGACCGGCAGCGGCGATTCCAGTCCGAAAGGCTCCAGGTTTTGGGCAAGCTGCCGCTCAGGCGCTCCGTCCAGCACGATACGTCCCCGGTGAAGCGCCACCATTCGCCGAACGTCCGGCACGGTATAGGGCAGCCGATGCTCGCTGATCACCACCCCCACGCCCTTTTGTTGAATCGCCTGCAGCGCCGCCCGTACCCGCCGAACGCTTACAGAATCAAGATTGGCATAGGGTTCATCCAGTACCAGCAGTTGGGGAGCGATCGCCAACACGGCGGCAATGGCCGACAATTGTTGCTCTCCGCCCGACAATTCCTGGGGGTTGCGCTCCAGCAGGTCCGAAATATCAAGCATTTGCGCGGTTGCAAAAATCCGCTCCCGAATGTCGGCTCGGGGAAGTCCCAGGCTTTCCAGGCCAAAGGCGATTTCCCGAGCGACGCTGGAATTGAACAACTGGATTTCAGGGTTCTGAAATACCATTCCTACCCGCTCGAAAAGGTCCGTGACGGATTGCCCGGAGGTGGGTTTGCCGGCGATGCGGACCTCCCCATACAGACGTCCGCCGTAAAAGTGGGGGATCAGGCCGTTAAAGGTGCGGCAAAGCGTCGATTTTCCGGAGCCGCTGGCGCCGCAAACGAGCAGATACTCCCCCTGCGCAATGCGCAAGTCCACGCCGTCCAGGGCAAGGTTCGCATCCTCTTGCCGATAGGCGTACCCAAGTTGGTCGGTTTCCACCACCCATAAAGACGACGTCATCGGTTAAATCTTGAGATGGACGATGTCGGCCCGTTCCAGCAGCTTTATGGCCAGCACCCCCAAAACGGCGCCCGCAAGCGTGCTTGCCAAAAATGAGGGGATCAAGGCCAACAGGGGAATGACTTTCCCCATCAACACGGGGGCCACAAGCAGCGCGCTGACCAGAGGCGCGATTAAACCGGTGCCGACGATTTCGCCGGCGGCGCCTGCGTAAATGTTGCGGGTATAACGATAGAAGAGACCCGCCAGAAGGGCGCCGATCATGCCACCGGGAAAGGCCAGCAAGGTTCCCAGCCCCGTCGCGTTGCGCAGCGCGGCGATGATGGTCGCGATCGCCACTGCCCACCAAGGTCCCAGCAACAACGCTGCAACCACATTGACAAAGTGCTGGGTCGGATTGACCTTGGCGATGCCTACAGGAAATGACGTATAGGGCGCCAGTGCTACCCCCAGGGCCACCAACACCACAGCATAGGCCGCTTTACGGGTGTCTGTTCCATTCAAAGAATTGAAATTTTTGACCTCCTCACTCATTCAATCGCCTCCGATTCCTCCGCGAATGGATATTCATGCGGCGTTGCCGTCTATGAAGCGGCTGTACGTTTTAATTGCACACAGCTCGCCGCACATGGTGCAGACATCCCGGTCCTTGTCTTCGGTCATGCAGCGGACCCGTCTTGCCTTCACCGGATCGATGGAAAGCTGGAACATCGTTTCCCAGTCGAAGCCTCTCCTGGCCCGGGACATGCTTTCGTTTCTCTGCCATGCCCCGGCAACCCCCTTCTCCAAATCCCCGATGTGCGCTGCGATGCGCGACGCGATCACCCCTTCGCGCACGTCCTCGACGGTGGGCAGTCCCAGATGCTCGGCCGGGGTGACATAGCAGAGGAAATCGGCGCCGGCGCCGGCTGCGATCGCCCCGCCAATCGCGCCGACGATGTGGTCGTAGCCAGGGGCGATGTCCGTCGGCAGAGGTCCCAGAACGTAATAGGGGGCGTCGTTGCAGAGGCGCTTCTGGAGTTTCATATCCGCAGCGATCCGATTCAGCGGGACATGACCCGGTCCCTCCACCATGACCTGAACCCCAGCTTTCCGAGATCGGTCCACGAGTTCTCCCAGCACGATCAACTCGGCAAGCTGCGCGCGGTCTTCTGCGTCGCAGATGGTTCCCGGCCGCAATCCGTCGCCCAGCGACAGGGTCACATCGTACTGACGGGCGATCGTGAGCAGGCGGTCGAAATGTTCGTAGAGCGGATTTTCCTGCCCGTGCAGGCCCATCCATTCCGCCATCAAACTCCCGCCGCGCGAAACCATCCCCATGATCCGGTCTTCCTTTTTCAGGACGTCCAGGGTACGGGTTGTGATGCCGCAGTGGAGGGTCATAAAATCTACGCCCATTTGCGCCTCGTGTTCGATATCCGCAAAAAGGGCATCCTCGGTGAGATCCCCGCAGGTTAGACCGCCGGCGAACAGGCGGCTGATGGAGCGATAGATGGGCACCGTTCCGATCATTACGGAGGAGTGTTCGATCATCCCGGCAAGGATCGCATCGATATCGCCTCCGGTCGAGAGATCCATCACGGCGTCCGCCCCGGCCTCAATGGCCGTGCGCAATTTTTCGATCTCCTCCGGGAGATTGGCATGGCTTGCCGAGGTTCCGATGTTGGCGTTGATTTTGGTCGAGAGCCCCCGGCCGATCGCCCTCGCCTCGAAGGCACGCAAACGGTTTTTCGGGATCACGACGGAGCCCGCCGCCACCCTCCCGCAGAGCTCCTCCGGCGCCACACAATCGTGTTTAGCCGCCTGTTCCATTTCCTCTGTGATTTTACCCTCTTTGGCCGCATCGAGCTGTGTCATTTCATTTCCCTCCGTTCAAAACGCAAAAAGGCCGCCTCGCGGGGGGAAGCGGCCTTCATGCATGTTGCACAATCGGCTCATTTCCCTACGCAGGCATTACCCTGATCAGGTCGGTAAAGGGTCGCTAAAAATTCGGCATCTCAGTCCCCTAAAGGACACCCCTAACGAGCGGTTCGATTATGCGGTACAGATTTTCGATTGTCAAGAATTTTCATGCTTCGTTGTGCTTGCCCTAAGCATGGGGGTTTGTAAGAAAGACCATACCGGTCGGACATCAGAATCAAAAACAATAGGGGTGGTTCGCGAACCACCCCTACCAAAAAACCGCCGGTGAGAAACCGACGGGGAATATAACGGAGAGGGGCCTTCACATAAATCACCTATAACTTTGTTTTTATTCAATAAGTAGAATCCGTTTTTTCGTCGATATGAAAGGTTGTAACAAACATTATTCGATAACTTTAATCTGTTCCTGGTCCTTGAGGATTATCTCTGGTTTACCTTTGTATTCCTTGATTATCCCTGTTACCTGAACCTTCTTGTTGCGGTAGTATTGATCAGGGTTGGGCGGAAACCTCGGTAAATCTGACGGAAATATTACCAAGGAGAAAGTCGTCTTGTAATTCCTATCAAAATTAAGAAAACAAACCTTTGGGAGGCACTTACCGGCAACGATCACACCCGTAACAGTCTTGTATTTGCCGTAGTGATTAGCCGCATCCTTCCAGTTGACGGTGTTTTCGGCGAACGCGTAACCGCTCGTCATGAAAATCAAAAAAATAATCAGTAAAGTCTTTCGCATAGCCCCTCTTCTATTAATCAAGGTATCCTGCCTGTAATCCATCTCGCCCCATTCCCTTGCACATATCTTTTTGTTTCTTGGTTGTAACCTTGCCTGCATCGAAACTCAATGTCTCCATATAATCTTTTGCCGGCGCCATTGCCGGAACTCTCAGATATTTCGTTATTCTATCAGCCAGACTCAAGGTGGTGTCTCGCTCTCCATGGATTACAAAAACCTTGCCAACGGTTTTAAAGCCTGCCAGCCATTTCATAATCTCGCAACCGTCAGCGTGAGAAGAGAAGACGTCATATTTCTTGATCTTCATAAGTACTGGCATGGTAAATGTTTCAGTAACAAAATTTCCATTAATCCAGTCTTCGATGGTGATTTCGATTGCCTTGGCTCCCTCTTGGAGCTTCCTTCCAGGGGTTCCTGGAGCCTGCCAGCCAATAATAGCCAAGAGGTTCGATGGGTCGGAAATCATTGCCTTCAAGTGTTTGGGGCTGTTGGCGTGTCCGAGCATGCCGCTTGAGCTTAAGTATATCGATGGCTTATGATAACCATGAGCGGCTAAGGCATCTTTACCGGACACTTCCAGCAGGCCCTCGCAACTGAGCGGATGCTGTCCCTTCGCAACGAGGTTTCTGGCGTCGCTGTCGTAGTATTTAGAATATCTCTTGTAGATACTCGTGATGTCGTTGGCCGTTCTACTGTCTGAATAGATAGGGGTCCCAGACGGGATGACACCCCTTATCTTCATGTTGCAAAGTATTGCAACGACCTTCTGTGTCTTTTCCAAAACAAATGCGGGAATAAGAACAGAGCCGCCGTGAACCAAGGCCTTCTTAACGTCGTTCTCGAAGGGCCTGTAGTTAATTTGGCCCTTCGCACTGTCGCCGTAAGTTGATTCAACAATGACATAGTTTGCATCGTTGATCTGTGCGTGATCCCGAAGGATCGGGACATTACGCCCGCCTATGTCCCCACCCGCCACTATTTTTAGCTTCTGATTGCCTCTCTTGATCCAGATCTCAATGATCGCAGATCCGAGGATGTGGCCAGCGTCGTTAAAACGAACTTCAACATCTGACGAGAGCGACACAATCTGACCGTAGTCAGCCGTCTCAAAACGATCCATCATCTGGTTCAGGTTGATGCGGTCGAATAGTTTGGTGTTTTGACTTTCAGCGATGCCAAGGCTCATATCCAACATACGGCCGGCAATATCTTTAGTGGCGTCGATACCGACGACCGGGCCTTTGAAACCATTTTTATACAGCAATGGTAGCCTACCTGAGTGATCGATATGGGCGTGAGTTAGCAGTACAAAGTTGAGTTTTTCAGGATTATCCAAAACCGCCTGGTTATTTTGCTGATCTTCTTTGTCGTAGTAGAGGCCATAGTCGATCAGAAATATGGTTTTTCCTGTATCTATGAGGATCGCAGAGCCACCAATGGATTGAGCGGCGCCGAGGAACTGAATGTATGGATATTGATTGTCAAGCTTCTCTTTCGCAAAACCTGTGGAGAAAGGAATCATAACAAACGAAATCAGAGCATAAAAAACCTTCCTTCTCATTATCAGGCCATCCCTTGGTTATGATAACCGAAAACTGACCAGAAAAAGGGGGTAGTGATAACCCAAAATTGACCAGTTAGGTCTTGATTAATCGGAAGTAATAAAATGTTTTCAAATGTTCGGCCTATCGCAGGTTTCGCAACGACGAGGATGGAAAGTTATACTCACCTCAACATTCTCATCGAGCTTGCCGAGAATAGCTATCATCCTGTCAAGGGTAAAGCGGTCAAGTTTTGCATTGCGAATGCGCGAAAACTCCGAATGGGCTACGCCCGTCAGTTTTTCGGCATCGCGTGTTGAAAGGCCACGTGTGTCAAGCATGCGGATGACCTCCGCCGCAAGAATGGCGCGAGCCTGCTCTAATCCTGCATCTGTACGGCCAAAGTCGGAAAATACATTGCCGCTGCCGCGAAGTAGTTCTAATTTGTCGCTCATTTCAGGGCCTCCTGCAGTTGCTTTAAGCGTTGGCGGATGATGTCGATCTCCATTTGAGGTGTCTTGATCCCTGTCTTCGATTTCTTTTGAAAGGCGTGAATCACCCAAATATCATGGCCGATTTTCACGGCGTAAATGACACGAAAGGCATCCCCACGATGCCGAAGTGCGATTTGAAACACGCCGCCGGCAACGCCCTTGAAAGGTTTGACGTTGTCGGATTTTTCCCCCTCGGCAGCAATAGTGAGAGCAGCGAGCATGTCACGTTGTACATTCTCAGGAAATTCATCGAAGTCTTTCCTTGCTGCCTTAATCCACGAAACGGGTCGAGTGTTTTTCATTGTGTGTATGTTGACATATTCGTCACCAGTTAGCAAGCGTTATTTCTGTGGCTGGTTCAATCTTGCAGATTGAACAAAAACATTAAGAAATATATCATACGCAAGTCTGATAACTTCGTAAAAAATCGAAAAACAGCCATTTTGTCATTGCGAGCGAAGCGCGGCAATCTCGAAAGTGGTTGGTTATCCAAAAGATTGCCGCATCGCTACTTTCCGCGCAATGGCAGATAGCAACTTTTGACGAGTGCATCAATCCTGACCAAAGTTTTAAACCGGCGGGAGCCATTAAGATTCAAGAAATTAGAAGAAACAATTGACCGACGACCAGGGTCTGATCCACAAAAGGCTGGTGACCCTCACCGACCCGTTGCGCGGCCTTCCGCCCACTTGTTTGCCGAGTCAGAAACGGCGACCGGCTGGAAGGCTTCCGGACCCTCCTGTCTGGATCGTGAATGCGGCAGGCGGCGGGTGCGCTGGCGGCCAACAGCGAGCTGATTTCGCTTTATTATGATCTTGGCGCGCAAATAGTCGAACGCGAAAACAATGCCCGCTGGGGCAGCGGCTTCATTGATGCGTTCAGCCGCGATCTAAAAAAGGAATTTCCGGGAATTGCGGGGTTTTCAGCAAAAAACTTGCGCTATTTGCCGGGCCTTCTTCCGGTTTTACTGTGACGAGTCAATTTGGCAACAGGCTGTTGCCAAATTAGATAGCGACCCTTTGGCGGGAGTGAAGTCAGATATCTCGGCTTTGATTTCTCAAATCCCCTGGGGCCACAACATCCTGATTTTCACCGTGATTTTCGGCTGAACGCCTTTTTTATCCAAAGCGCCGTAAAACCCCGTCATTCATGGCGCAGTCTTGATAAAAAACTCCTTGCAATAACTATCATCTGATGATAATCTAAAAAACCATGAAAGATAGACACCGCTCCAAGGAAGATGAGACCCTTGCCACTCTGCTGAATCTGAACGGTGAAGTCTTTCCCATGGAAAACGGCTATTGGACCAAGTTTGAGGCGTGGCGGGTGGAACCAGAAACGCACATTCCACACGGCGTCCGGTATTCCCTGAGTCTTCATGACCGGTACAACCGAAGGATACTGGGATTTGACAATGCCCACGCCATCCGACCGGCAAAGAAAGGTTACGCCGCCCGGAAAATCACCTGGGATCATGGTCACAACCGGGAGAAAGTATACCCTATGAATATGAATCGGCCGGCCAATTGCTAGAGGATTTCTGGCTTGGGGTCGAGAAAATCATGGGGGAGAAATGAAAGGAGCAACATGAATCGAAAAGTACTCCATATTGGCATCATGTCCTACCAGAACTACAAAAAGCGCACCATGGCTATTGCCCGTGGCGAATACCGTCCACTGCCCGACGAACCCAAGGTGTGGTTTGAATCGGTGCGATCCATGGCGCAGATACTCAGCAACGAAAACCAGTTGCTGCTCAGGACTATCCTGGATCGTAAGCCCGAATCGCTCAAAGAACTGGAAGCTGCGACGGGACGAAGCAGCAGTAACCTATCCCGTACTCTCAAGACGATGGCCCGGTACGGCATTGTGAGGATGGAAAAGGTGCGCCGAAATATCCGACCGGTGGTCGAAGCGACCGACTTCACGGTTCAGTTCGGTTTGTACGGTTCTTCTCATAGCGAACAGGGTGTGAACGCCGCAAGGAATTAGGCGAAAACGGTGACTTGTGAAGTACCAACCCGCAAAGGCTTGTTTTTGCTGCCTTCGAATTTAGAGCCATCAGGCCCGAAAAATATTACCGTTGGCTGGGTCATCACAAGCTTGCCCTTACGAAAAAACGTAAGCCATGCCGTAACGCCTGAGACAAGCAATGCAAAACAAGAAATTGAGAAGCTGAACCATGGTGACATTGTTTGATTCCTTACTGGCTAACGTCCAAGCTCAGGGGCGGCAATGAAACGTAGCGGAATTGCCGTCCGGTGCAGCGCCTGGTTATCTGTTTTTACTACAACACCCCACTGGAAATATCAAAAAATCGCTCAAAAAAGCGTATCAATTTGTCCAAAACGCTCTCCTCCGGGAGAAAAGCGTGATACAGGCGGCAGAACCTTGGCTAAAGCAGTGCCCGTGGTTGCAATACTGCCGTTACGAAAAGCGTTGCGCACAAATTTATAGGTTTCGTCGTGATCAAGATTTTCTTGCTTAATAATCTCGTCTAGTTCCTCTATTTTTTTCTTTTCCACATACTTCTGCCAGTCTTCATCCACGACCGAATGGATATCAAGCGAAGCGATAAACTGGTTGATGAGGTCTTTTTTGTTGCGCAGTTCAACGCTTGCATCAATTGCTTTATTAATGTCAATGAGCAGTTCGCGGTTCTTGATGTGGTCTTCGTCAGTTATGAAGTTCCGCGTTGAATTAATTGTAATGCCCTCGATAGAAAGATCTCCAACAGAAGCCCATGGGATATCACCATTCCAATAACTTTGAACGGCTTTTGATGGGGTGCCTCCACCAATATTTTTTGCTATACACTGCCCCAACTCCTTAAACTCCACTCCCTCCGGACAGAGTTCGGCAATCAGTTTTTCAATTTTGCTTTGATGTTTGGGCATATTATTTCTGTTTCTTCTTCATCTGTTTCTCAATCTGCTTCAAACTTTCCAAATAGGACTTCTCCACTTCACTGAGCGTCTTTGCTTTGAATTTCCTGTATTCAACCGTTGCCTTCTTTTCGGCTTGCTCATGGCTCACGCTTCCGGCATTGTTGAGCAATTTACGTCCGGCTGATGACAGAATGGCATCGAGTTCACGGACATAATCCGCCATGCGCATGGGCTTGTGTTCGATGGCGTTTACTTCCGCGATATCAAAATAGGCCGAAACGAGATTGTTGAGCACTTTGAGTTCTTTCAAATCCAAATAGTTTTTGGCGATCATTGCTTCCGCTTGGGTCGGTTGCGCGCCTTTGAAGTTCGTGAGTCCCGCAAAAGGCTTGTCACTATCCACTCGCAGATAAATCACTTCACTTG